>JBJTRB010000160.1:0-2682 GCA_046075925.1 Bacteroidota bacterium
GGCGGCATTTCCGCCTCTTTTTAGAGGGATTTAAGGGCTTGCTTGACAAGCTCCTCGATGGACAATCCCGGTTGCTGACGGATGAGTTTTTCCAGGGCCTGATCGATGGCATTGCGCTGAAAACCAAGCGTCAACAGAGCGTTCGCAGCGTGCTCCTTGGCAGGCTGTCCTCCGGAAACAGCACCCTTCGCGGCGGGTTCACGGGTCAACCGGCCCCTTAATTCCAAGATGATCCGCTGAGCGGTCTTTTCCCCGATGCCTTTCACCTTTTTCAAGCGGGCGACATCCTCTTCGGCAATACACGACTCGATCTCTTGCGGGTGCATGGAAGAAAGCATCATCCTGGCTGTGCTGCAACCGATTCCGGAAACGCTGATAAGGGATCGGAACAATCGACGCTCTTCTTCTTCGGCAAAGCCATACAATGTATGCGCGTCCTCGGAAATATGCTGGTGGGTGAGTAACAAGGAATGCTCCTCATCCGGTATGCGAGAATAGGTGTTGAGCGAAATGTGCACCATGTAACCGACACCTCCGCATTCGATGACGCAGTATGCCGGATTCTTTTCAATGAGTTTTCCTCGCAAATGGTGGATCATGACGATGATCGGTGAAAATACGTTGCAGAATGAATTTGTCTATCGAAGTACGATGACTCGCCCAAAGATAGTCCAATGGCGACCGATTGATATCTGACGCTGAGCAAGATTGCGCCCCCTTCTACTTACCGCTTTTTCTGGATTGAGCATCTACAACGGCAATGGTCACCATGTTGACGATTTCTCGTACCGTGGAACCTAATTGCAACACGTGTACCGGCTTCTTCATGCCGAGCAAAACCGGTCCGATGGCTTCAGCGGAACCTAATTCCTGCAGCAGCTTATAAGCGATGTTTCCTGCGTCCAGGTTGGGGAAGATCAGTGTATTCGCTCCCTGGTCGGCGAACTCGCAGAATGGGAAATTGTCGGATAGCAGTGAAGGACTCAAAGCGAAGTTGGCCTGCATTTCGCCATCCACCATCATTCCGGGATAACGTTTGTGCAGGATGGCGATCGCATCGCGCACCTTCTTGGCAGTAGGATCGTTGTGTGCTCCGAAATTCGAGTAGGAGAGCAAAGCGATACGGGGCTTGATGTTGAATTGCTGAACACCCCATGCCGTGAGTACAGTGATTTCAGCCAGGTCTTCCGCAGTGGGGTTTACATTGATGGTGGTGTCAGCGAAGAAGAGCGGACCGCGCTTGGTCACCATGATGTACATGCCCGCCACTTTTTTCACGTCATCCTGTGTTCCGATGATCTGTAGCGCTGGCCGGATGGTGTCACTGTATTTACGTGTCAATCCGGAAATCATCGCGTCGGCCTCTCCGGTTTCGACCATCATCGCACCGTAGTAATTCCGTTCGTTCATGATCTTCCGTGCTTCATGCAGGGTGAAGCCTCTGCGTTTGCGCTTACGGAAGAAATTCTCTGCGAATACATCGCGCTTCTCTTCATCCATCCGCGGATCGATGATCGGCGTGTCGCCCAGATCGAGGTTGTTTTCCAGGATAAGTTTACGGATCCGCTGCTCATTGCCCAGCAGGATGGGACGTGCAATGCCTTCGTCTCGCACGATCTGTGCGGCTTTGAGGATCTTGTAGGTGTCAGCCTCTGTGAAGACGATACGCTGCGGATTCTGCTTGGCTTTGCTCGTCACCACGCGGATGAGTTTGTTGTCGAGCCCCAGTCGTTTCTGCAGGTTTTCTACGTATTCATTCCAGTTGGTAATGGGCGATTGCGCCACTCCTGATTCCATGGCCGCTCTGGCAACTGCAGGAGCCACCGTGGAGATGAGCCGTGGGTCAAGCGGCTTGGGAATGATGTAGTCCTTGCCGAACGTGATGTTCTTCTGATTATAAGCCAAGTTCACAATTTCAGGTACGGCCTCTTTGGCCAATTCGGCAATCGCTCTGACCGCAGCCAACTTCATGGCTTCGTTGATCTGAGTGGCTCTTACATCAAGTGCTCCACGGAAGATGAAGGGGAAACCGAGCACGTTGTTCACTTGGTTCGGGAAATCGCTTCGGCCCGTTGCAATGATGATATCCTTACGTGCGTCTTGCGCGTCGTTGTAGGAGATCTCAGGATCCGGATTGGCCAGTGCGAAAACGATGGCATTCTTTGCCATCGCCTTGACCATTTCCTTGTTCAGGATATTGCCTTTGGAGAGTCCGAGAAAAACATCCGCTCCTTTCATGGCTTCTTCCAGGCTACGCACTTTCGTATCGATGGCGAACTGACGCTTGTTGTCGTCCAGATCGGTACGGCCTGAATGAATGATGCCCGAACTGTCGAACATCATGATATTCTCTTTTTTGGCACCGAGTGCCAGATACAACTTGATGCAGGAAATGGCGGATGCGCCGGCTCCGCTTACAACGACCCGGATGGATTCTATCTTTTTCTTGGCTAACTCCAGTGCATTCAGCAAGGCAGCAGCCGAGATGATAGCAGTACCGTGCTGGTCGTCATGCATGATTGGGATTCGAAGTTCCTCCTTCAAGCGACGTTCGATCTCGAAACACTCAGGTGCCTTGATGTCTTCCAGGTTGATGCCTCCGAAAGTGGGGGAGATGGCTTTCACCGTTTCGACGAATTTGTCGACATCGGTGGCGTCCACCTCGATATCGAACACATCGAT
>JBJTRB010000161.1:0-2474 GCA_046075925.1 Bacteroidota bacterium
GGTTAGGCCTCGAAATTGGTCGATCACTTGATGCTTTTTTAGATTCCATTTTGCCGCGTTACTCCTTGAAAAATAAACGGTTGTACTGTTTTTAATTCGGCTGGGAATCGATACCTTTGCCTCCCCTGAAATAAGACCTTGGGGAGTAGACACCGTTCATACTCAAACTGGTACGGAAGCACTTATCAATCAAACCCTTAACTATTACAATGGAAAATTTTAATTGGGACGACAACGGCAAACAATACAGCGGCTATTCTGCTGAGGACCGCAGCCGGATGGAAAAAGAGTACGATCAGACCCTCAACTCGGTCATTGAACATGAAATCGTTGACGGAGCTGTCGTCAGTATCAGTCCCAAAGACGTCCTCATCAACATCGGCTACAAATCAGACGGAATGGTACCCCTGACCGAGTTCAGGCACATGCCCGATTTGAAAGTCGGTGACAAAGTGGAAGTCTACGTAGAGAAGCAAGAAGACAAGAACGGCCAGCTGGTGCTTTCGCACAAAAAGGCACGTGCTGTCAAATCATGGGACCGCGTCAACGCAGCCCTCGAAAACGATGAAGTCATCACCGGTTATGTCAAGTGCCGCACCAAAGGCGGACTGATCGTTGATGTCTTCGGTATCGAGGCCTTCCTGCCAGGTTCTCAAATCGACGTCAAGCCGATCCGTGACTACGATCAGTTCGTCGACAAGAATATGGAATTCAAGGTCGTCAAGATCAATAACGAATTCAAAAACGTAGTCGTTTCTCACAAGATCCTGATCGAAGAGGAACTCGAGCTTCAAAAGGCCGAGATCATGAAGAAGTTGGAAAAGGGTCAGGTGCTCGAGGGAACCGTCAAGAACATCACCTCCTACGGTGTGTTCATGGACCTCGGCGGTGTCGACGGCTTGTTGCACATCACCGACATCTCTTGGGGTCGTATCAATCACCCGGAAGAAGTACTCCAGCTCGACCAGAAGATCAACGTCGTTATCCTCGATTTCGATCAGGAGAAGAAGCGTATCGCTCTTGGTTTGAAGCAACTTACTCCACACCCTTGGTCGCAGCTTAGCGAAACCCTGAATGTCGGCGACAAGGTGAAAGGTAAAGTAGTGGTCATCGCCGACTACGGTGCGTTCGTTGAGATCGCTCCTGGCGTCGAAGGTCTGCTCCACGTATCTGAAATGTCCTGGTCGCAGCATCTGCGCAGCCCGCATGACTTCCTCAAAGTGGGCGACGAGATCGAGTGTGTCCTTCTTACCCTCGACCGCGAAGAGCGCAAGATGTCTCTCGGACTCAAGCAGCTCAAGCCCGATCCATGGATCGACATCATCGTCAAATACCCGGTCGGCTCCAAGCACAACGCATTGGTCAAGAACTTCACCAACTTCGGCGTGTTCGTCGAGTTGGAAGAAGGTATCGACGGATTGGTTCACATTTCCGACCTCTCCTGGAGCAAGAAAGTCAAGCACCCTTCAGAGTTCTGCAAGGTGGGCGACCGCATGGATGTGATGGTGCTCGAAGTCGACGCTGAAAACCGTCGTCTCAGCCTGGGTCACAAGCAACTCGAACCCAATCCTTGGGATGTATTCGAGACCATCTTCACCATGGATTCTGTCCATGAGGGAACGGTGCTCAAGCTTGGCGACAAAGGCGCTACCGTTGCGCTGCAGTATGGCTTAGAAGCATTCTGTCCGAACAAGCACCTTGTGAAAGCCGATGGAAAATCACTCAAGGGTGATGACAAGACTGAATTCAAAGTCATCGAATTCAACAAGGACCAGCGTAAGATCGTCGTTTCTCATGCTCGCATCCATGAAGAGCACTCTGCTGCCACCCGCACCGCGGAAAACGCACAGAAGGCCACTGATCGCGAAGAGAGCGCCAAAGCCGTGAAGAAAGTGAAAGAGAGTGTGGAAAAAACCACCCTCGGCGACTTCAGCGTGCTTGGCAACTTGAAGAGCGAGATGGAAGCTGCTGAAAAGCGCAACGAGAACAATCAGAATAACAACGAAGCATGATAAGCTCGTGAGGTGATTGAAAAACGGCTGACTCTTTCGGAGCAGCCGTTTTTTTTGGACCTTTCGGGAAAGTCCGACCTATTCAATGGAATCGATCGAATTCATCACCACCTATTTCTTCGAAAAGGCCGCTGGCATTCCGCCAGAGACCGCTCCTGTTTGGGGAAAGATGAGTCCGCAGCAGATGGTAGAGCACTTGAGTGATGCTGTCCGAATGGCAAATGGCGGGGATCCACAGCCTGACATCGTTACACCCGCAGATCGACTTCCAGCCGTCCAGGAATTTCTCCGAGGCGAACGTGAATTCAAACCGAACACGCGCAACTCCTTGATGAGCGACACGCCTCCGGCTGTCCGTAACCAAGATTTCGCTGCTGCTCTGGTCGAGCTTCGTACAGAGGTGGATGCTTTCGTACGAAGATTCGAAGCAGAGCCGGGACTCATCGTCAGGAATCCGTTCTT
>JBJTRB010000162.1:0-2244 GCA_046075925.1 Bacteroidota bacterium
GGATGATGAACAAAGGGTATTTCTTCAACCTGAGTGTTTTTCCAAGTGTGTCCTACAATCGCACAGGACTGCGCATCCCGATCAACAGGATGAATACGCTTGAGGATATCGATAATCTTTTACGAGAAATAGCACGTCAACTGCCTCAGGCCCTTTCAGACTCCAATGCAAGTCTGGACGACATTCGTCGTCATTTCAAGAGAGTGGCTTGATCCGATCAAAGCTGCTCGCAGAGCTGCCAGAAATTGTTCAGAATGGAAACGGCAGCTACGAACTTGTCGAATGAAATCGGCTTGACTATGTATCCCGCTACATTGTACTCGTAGGCATCAATCCGGTCCTTGTCGCTGTTCGATGTGGTCATCACAAATACGCTGATGTTGTGCAGTTCCTTGTCGCTACGCAATTCTTTCAGGAATTCGATTCCGTTCATGCGTGGCATGTTGATGTCAAGCAGGATGATGCGGGGCAGGGGTGATATCCGTTCTACGCCGTTTGTCCCTTTCAACATATCCAATGCTTCAATGCCATCATGAGCGATGTGTAGCGGGTTTTGGATGTTACTTTGATTGAACGCGCGTTGTACGGTACGGCAATCTATTTCATCGTCATCGACGAGCAGGATGTTCACCACTTTGTTCATGAGGTAACAGTACGAGCTATCGACTTTGTTGTTTCAAAATCCTTATTAGTGGAGACCACCCAGTTTACATAGCTTTTTCTGATAATCGAGGGACAATGTATCTCCCTTCCTTACAGTTCGGTATCTCATACAGGTTGATTCCGTTATGGAAGCCTATCATGATAAAACACTTCGAAAACATGAGGGGTTTACTGCTGAGGAGCAGTCTGCTCGATTCGATCGACAGGAACGACCTTATCGAGCGACAGAAATTCAAGCTTTTCAGGGTTTATGTCCTGATCACGTTCTTATGCAGTAGCTACACCGGCTATCAGGCTTTTACCACCTTCGAGGGAGGTCAGTTCCTTGCCTTCGTTTTATGGGGACTCTCTCTGATTTTCATCGGTTGCTATTCTTTGGTTCGCAACGCAGCCCAATTGAAAATCGCCTACATGATTTCATTATTGGCAGGTTGTCTGGTATTACATGCTCAGGCTTATTCGACTGGTGGAATCCTGAACACCGGTACCATTTACTTCTGTTCTGCCAATATGATTGCATACATGTTGTTGGGGCCTCGACTCGGTCATTTTTTCACCGGATTGGGTCTGGCCAGCGTTGTATTCCTATACTTCGCATCTTCAAAATTTCATCTCGCTGATTACGCGATGTTCCAGGATGAGAATCACAAATACACCGATGCGCTGGTGACTTTTATACTTGGATTGATTTTCATTGCCGGTCTCAGTTTCAATCTGCATAGCAATAAGAACGAAGTCATCAAGCAGATCATACATCAAAAGGAAGAGCTGGAGCTCAAAAACGATCAGTTGAGCCGCTATACGGACGACTTGGAAAGAAAGAACAGCGAGTTGGACAAGTTCGCTTCCATCGTATCGCATGATTTGAAGGCGCCACTCCGTGCAATCGGTAATCTGACGGATTGGATAGAGCAGGATGCAGGCGACCGATTGGATCCTTCCAGCCGATCCAATTTCGATCTCATCAAACAGCGCGTAAGGCGTATGGAAGATCTGATCAACGCCATTCTCGAATACTCCCGCGCCGATCGATCAGCGACCATCGAAGAGCAAGTGGACGTGAATCAGGTGGTGCAGGATTCCATGGATTTCATCGGGAACCCCGCCCACGTTTCGGTGGAAGTGCCAGAATCATTGCCTGTGATCATAGCCGATCGTACCCGCATCAACCAGGTTTTCACCAATCTGCTCGCTAATGCCGTCAAGTACTGCGACAAGCCTCACGTCAACATTTCGGTGTCATCCAAAGAAGAGGAGGGCGGCTGGATGTTCTCGGTGCGCGATAACGGACCCGGAATCGACCCCAGGTTCCACGAAAAGATATTCGTGATATTCCAGACCCTGCAACGCCGCGATGTCGTCGAGAGCACAGGAGTCGGACTGGCTATCGTCAAGAAGATCATCGAGGATCAAGGCGGTAAGATATGGGTCGAGTCAGAGCCAGGTAATGGAGCGGATTTCAGGTTTTTTTGGCCTTCAGCCCGGAAAACAACGCCAGCTGACCTGCAACTGGCAGCTTAAGTCTGTAAGACAATGACCCAAGTTGAGTCAACGAGGTTCTTTCATCATAGTATACTTGAC
>JBJTRB010000163.1:0-5276 GCA_046075925.1 Bacteroidota bacterium
CAACTGCAATAGCAGGATATTTCGATTACAATCTTCTGCACCGTTTGTTCCAACAAGCTCACTTGCCGGGATGTCTTCCGTTAACTAACAGCCTGCACCTGCGATGATGTCGACTACAATCCTTTGGGAATCCCGAACTCCGGTCGTGGCGGATAGTTTCGCTGCAGGACGTATCCTTCAATCGGCGAACGGAGGCAATGCCTATGATATTCAGGCAGCCATGGCTCTGTCTGAGATTACTCAGGTCTCCATGAGCCGATCGTCCATCAAGCGACCTGCCGAAAGCATGTTGTCGTATTGGGCAAGGATGCGCCGACAAAGGCATACTGTCGACGTGGTGGTGCGTGAGCCATTTCCTGTCGTCTTCGGCCATTTCACCAAAGGGGTCAAATACGTCGCTGTCGTCCACCATTTCGATCACCGTAAATCCAAAGGATCTCTTCAGCAGCGGTGGTTTTTTTCAAAATTGAAAAAGCGCCTCACTGCCGTGGATCTCGTGGTAACAGTGTCAGAGCATTGGGCCGGTTTTCTTCGAGGCATAGGTTGTAAGCGGGTACAAGTGATCTATAACTCGTTCGATCCTTCACGGTATGAATGCGATGAACAGGAGAAGTCCGGATTCCGTCAGCGGTTCGGTATTCCTGCCGATAGACCGGTACTACATATCGGTAATGCAAGTAGGCAAAAGGGTGTTCATACTGTGTATGCTGCACTCAAGGATAAAGGTTATCACCTCGTGATGACGGGACCTGTCAATGCAGCGAAAGATCTTCCTGTACAATACCTTGGTCTCGACCATTCCGATTATGTGCGATTGCTTCACTGCTGTTCCGCTGTCATTAGTATGTCCGAGATGGAGGAAGGATGGAACCGTATCGCGCACGAGGCCATGCTATGCCGCACGCCGGTGATCGGAAACGGTAGCGGTGGAATGATGGAGCTACTGCAAGGAGCAAGACAGGCGATTGTGTCGGATTCGAGCCAGTTGCCGTTAGTCGTGCAAAACGTATTGAAAAACCGTGAGGAGTTCGCCGAGGATGGATACCGTTTCGTCCGTCATTTCGATCTGGACTATTTCCGTTCCTCCTGGACAAACGCCATCGAATCACTTTTGACTGAACGACCCTGATCATGTGCGGAATCGCGGGTATATGGAATCTGAGCGGCTGTGCCATCGACGGAATGTCGGTGGTGCGGAAAATGAATCAGCGACTGAGTCATCGCGGACCAGACGATGAAGGGATTTGGAAGGATGATCGAAGCGATATCGCTTTCGGTCATCGCAGACTGAGCATCCTGGATCTTTCCGCCGCTGGACATCAACCGATGACCGGCCGAGACGGAAAAACGATTGTCTTCAATGGCGAGATCTACAATTACCGCGAGTTACAGGATCGCTTTTTCAAGGATGTGGCTTTGCATTCATCCAGCGATACCGAGATACTCCTGCTCATGCTGGAGCGGTTCGGTCTTTCAGCCATCGACCAGCTGATGGGTATGTTCGCTTTCGCAGTGTGGGATCCTGCCAAGGAGGAGTTGTTGCTGGTGCGCGACCGTGCCGGTAAAAAACCCGTTTATTACTTACAGGAAAACGGCTGCTTTGCGTTCGCCTCCGAGATCGGTGCATTGCTCGAGGTGCCGGGATTCCGTCCACGCCTCGATGAGAAAGCGTTGTATGATTTCCTCACATTCAATTTGCTGGCTCCTCCACAAACCATGTTCGAAGGCGTCAAGAAATTGCCTCCGGCTCATTGGCTCCGTGTATCGCGCAACGGGGAGTTGACCACAGGCAGGTATTGGTCGCCGGCCTATTCCGATCTGTCAGCACTTTCTGAAAAACAGTTGTCCGAGAGGACGCAGAAATTGCTTCTCGATGCAGTGTCCCACCGCATGGTGAGTGATGTTCCCGTGGGAGCCTTCCTCAGCGGGGGTGTAGACTCCAGTGCCGTAGTCGCCTTGATGTCGGAGACAAGTCGACTTCCTGTTCGTACCTATTCGATCGGCTTTGAAGGACAGCCCGATTACGATGAGCGGAAATTCGCCGAGCAGGTTTCCAAACGATTCGGCACCAGTCACCATGAAAAGATTGTCCGAGCCGAAGAGATACGCGATTATCTGTCCAGAATCGTTTCTGCATTCGATGAACCTTTGGCTGATGCTACTTGTATCCCGATCCATTTCCTGTCGCAGCAGGCACGTGCCGATGGCACGCCGGTGGTGCTGACAGGCGATGGTGCCGATGAACTGTTCGCAGGATACCGCAATTGGCAGAAGTACGCATCCATGTATCCGTGGTATGATCTTGCTTCGCATTTGCCGCACGCGGTAAAACGTGTACTCAACGTTGCCGGTCGCACCTTTTTCAAGGAGCAGCCGGTTGCCGAGATGTTGCAACGCGTTTCAAGAGGACAGGAATTTTATTGGGGAGGAGCCAAGAGCTTCAAAGAGAGTCAGAAGTCGGATGTGCTAAGCACGGATTTTCTTAATCGTCATCCCGGAATCGATTCCTATCCGGTGATCGATCGATTCCGTAAACAATTCCTTGTCGATGTACCCGCATCGCATCACACGCCGATCGATTGGATGTGTCATCTCGGATTTCATTTCAATATACCGAACTATTATCTGCACCGGATGGACCGTCTGGGTATGGCGCATGCAGTCGAGATACGGTCGCCCTTCCTGGATCATCGATTGGTGGAGTTCGCTTTGTCCATCGATGCCAAATGGAAGATCCGACAGGGTGAGCCGAAATTCATCTTGAAGAAAGCGCTGGAGAGTAGATTAGGTACCGATATCCTTTACAGGAAAAAGCGTGGCTTTAATGTGCCGCTGAAGGAATGGGCCGGTGATGTGTTGATCGACGGACTGGACGAGGGACTTCGCGATTTCTGTGTCGATGTTCCCATGTTCCGCTACGAAGGATTATCGGTGTTGGTCGACCGTCTCCGCCGTGGAGATGCGTCTGTCGCAAATCGGCTGTGGACGGTCTATTTTCTGATGAATTGGATCCGCAAATGGCTACATTGACCCATTCGCTATGATGAAGCAGGTCGTACTGGTCACCAACATCCCTACGCCGTTCCGGGTTCCGCTTTTCAACGAACTGGCTTCCGCCATGGAAAAGCAGGGCATGCATCTTCACGTGATTTTCGGAGCATCCACCTATTCACGACGTATGCATACCGTGGATGCTTCCGGATTTCGTTTCAGTTATACTTTCCTGGATGCATCCACGATATCCCGCCGGGATAAGGAGAAGACCACCTTCCTCTATAACGGATTGGCAACGCTTTTGAACAAGATCAAACCGGATGCAATCATCGTTTCCGGTTTTTCACCTGCGACACTGAAGGTGTGCATGCGACAGATCGTAAAAGGGACTCCCTTCCTTGTTTGGAATGGCTCCATCGTGGCAGATTTCCGTAAAGAAGGACTTTTCAAAAACCGCATGCGCAAATGGCTGGTTTCCCGTGCCGCCGGATTCATCGCGTATGGTACAAGGGCCAAAGAATACCTGGTACAACAAGGTGCTGAACCTGATGCCGTGGAAATCGCCATCAATACGGTTGACACGGATTTTTTCCGAGACGAGACGGACCGGCTGCGAAAGCAACTTCCTGGCGAACCTGTCTATCGACTGTTGAGTGTAGGCTACCTGTCACCGCGTAAAGGCGCCATTCGTCTGATCGATCTCATGCGTGTCTTGTCGCGTCGGAGGAAAGATATCGTACTGGACATCGTTGGTGACGGGGAGGAACGTGCCATGCTTGAACGGCGCGTGAAAGAATATGGCCTGAACGACCTGGTGCGCTTTCATGGATTTGTTCCGCGCGAGCGTTTACCTGAACACATGGCGAAAGCGTCGGTCTTCTTGTTCCATACCGAATTCGACATCTGGGGTTTGGTTGTCAACGAGGCCATGGCGTCCGGACTGCCGGTCATCTGTTCGCCCAATGCCGGGTCGGCTCGCGATCTCATCAAGGAAGGCTCAACCGGATTCGTCCGGGATTTTCATCATCCTGAAACGGTGGCCGATCTGGTAGAAAATCTGGTCGATCAAACGGAATTTGCTAACCGGATAGGGAAGGATGCCTCCCGCTTCATCACGGAAAATGTGCGTCTGGCAGACAGTGCTCAAGGCTTCATTTCGGCGTTAAAGCACCTTTTCAAGATCCGGTGATAGTTTTCAGCCTGGATTTTCCGAACCCGGGCCGCTGCTTTTCCGTAAAAAAAGCCTATCTTAAAGTGAATGTCGTTCAAAGCGTGGATTGCATATTGGAAAACCCTTGACTGGACCCGAAAATGGTTCGTCGCTTTTCTGCTTTTCCGGCCGGTATTCGACTCCCTGTATTTTATCAAGGATTTCGCTTCGGTTCTTTCGCCTGTTTATATCGTCGGCGTATTGACACCCGTTTTGGCCATCGCCAGCATGTCATCGGGAAAGATGAAGCGACCGCCTTTCAATACCGCCGATAACCTGATCAGCATCTGGGGGGTCATTCTGTTGTTGAACTCGCTTTATCTGCTCTCAGGAAAATTTTCCCTGAATGATTTAGGAGACAATATCAAGTACCTGACGCCGCCCTTGTTGTATCTGTACTTACGGCGTTTTATCCGCCATCGAGAAGATCTACGCTTCTTGATGACCACTTTTCTTATTTCTTGTATCGTGCCGTTCGGCATGTTGGCATTCGAGCTCCTGGTACATCCACTCACACCTGAATATGTGTCAGAGGGAAGGGGAGGCGGTTCGCGACTACGTGGGAATTTCGCCGACTCCGTGAGCTACGGCATCTATTTCATCGGCGCTTTCATCACCATGGGGTATTTCTTTTTAGAAAAAGTCTATGCTAACCAAAAGTTGAAGAAGCCGAACGGTAAGATGCTCCTGGTGTTTCTGTTGTGTCTGGTCGGAATCGCTTCGCTCCGACACGTCTCCACCTGGACGGTCTTCCTCACCTGCATTCTTTGGTTGATGTTTTACAATGCACAGAATTTACGTGGCTTTTCAGTGGTGATCATTCTCGGGTTGATTGTTCTCCCGATTTTCGCACAACCCATCTACAACGAATACATCTCACCGCTCCTGCAAAAGGAGATCAACGTGATCGAAGGCAATTCCGATATCCAATACGGATTCAATGGTCGTGTATCCCGCTGGGAAAGGTATTTCGAAGTATGGGGAGAAATGTCGCCGGTCGCCCAGTTTCTCGGTGTGACGTTCTCTGATTTCAAAGATGCGCCGATCATGATCGGAGGCGGCATGCACAGCG
>JBJTRB010000164.1:0-16524 GCA_046075925.1 Bacteroidota bacterium
TCCGATCATTTCGTACGCGCTTATCATGACACCTACGGATTACCAGTAGTGATCACCAATTGCTCCAACAACTATGGCCCATGTCAGTTTCCTGAAAAACTGATTCCTCTGGCTATCCATAACATCCGGAACAATCGTCCGGTGCCTGTGTATGGAACGGGCGAAAACGTTCGCGACTGGCTCTTCGTCGAGGATCATGCACGTGCTATCGATCTTGTTTTCCATCAAGCGGAAGCGGGCAAGACCTATAACATCGGTGGACATAACGAATGGAAGAACATCGATCTGATCAGGCTTTTGTGCAACATCATGGATAAGAAGTTGAATAGGCATGCAGGCGAATCAGAAAAACTGATCACCTTCGTGAAAGATCGGGCTGGTCACGACCTGAGGTATGCCATCGATGCCGGGCTTATCAATCAGGAGCTCGGCTGGCAGCCGTCTCTTCTTTTTGAAGACGGTCTTGAAAAAACCGTCGATTGGTACTTGGCAAACACAGCTTGGCTCGAAATGGTTACTTCAGGCGAATACATGAACTACTACAATAGACAGTACTTACATCGTTGATTCATATGTCGACCTTGCGTTTCCATGACCACCCACTGAGTGATTCCAGCTTCCTCATTACAGGAGGTGCCGGTTTCATCGGATCCAATATCGCAGAATATCTGGTCCATGCAGGAGCAGGGAAAGTGCGCATCCTGGACAACCTGCTCACTGGAAATATCCAGAACATCCAAAAGCTGGTTTCCGAAGGGAAAGTCGAATTCATCGAAGGGGATATCCGTGATCTGGAAACATGCATGCGCGCGTGTTCAGGTATCGATTATGTTACTCACCAAGCCGCACTTGGATCGGTTCCCCGTTCCATCAAGGACCCGTTGACCACACATGCCATTAATGCGTCTGGCTTTCTCAACATGCTGGAAGCGGCAAAGGCATCCAAGGTGAAACGCTTTGTTTTCGCCAGTTCTTCATCCGTTTATGGCGACCATCCTGTGCTGCCGAAAAGAGAGGCAGAAACGGGTAATCCACTTTCACCGTATGCAGTGAGTAAGAAGACCAACGAGCTATACGCAGCAGTCTACCAACGGGCCTATGGACTGGAAACAATCGGCCTTCGCTACTTCAATATTTACGGACCCAATCAAAGTCCTGATGGTCCATATGCTGCTGTGATTCCCTTGTTCTTGAAAGCTGCCATTGAAAAGACAGCTCCGATGATCGATGGAGATGGAGAACAGACACGGGACTTCACCTACGTGGAAAACGCCGTACAGGCCAACATCAGATCTTTCTTCACGCAGACAGCGGGAGCGACGGGGCAAATCTATAACGTGGCCGTAGGGGAAAACATAACCATCAACCAATTGTACGAGCTGATTGCATCCTTGGCCGGTTCTGAAACGAAAGCGATCCATCGCCCTTCCAGAGAAGGCGATATCCGTGATTCCTTGGCCGACATTTCCAAGGCAAAACAACTTCTGGGCTATTCGCCCACCGTCAGAGCCAAGGATGGCTTGAGAATGACCTTTGAATGGTTCAGTAACCAGAAAAGCTGATCCATGGGATTCATTTCATCCTTATTCCGGAAATCTACCGAGCGCATTACCGCAGCGGTACAGGATGATTTTTCAGCGATAAGAACCGACATCCACTCTCACCTCATTCCCGGAATCGATGATGGAGTACAATCCATCGAAGAGTCCATCGAACTGCTTCGCGGCCTCCAAGCACTTGGCTTCAACAAAGCAGTGACGACGCCGCATGTCATGAGTGATTGCTATCGCAACACGCCATCCATCATACTGGGTGGCCTTGATAAAGTACGTGAGGCTGCTGCTACTGCCGGACTTTCCATCGGAATCGAAGCTGCTGCTGAATATTATGTCGACGACGCCTTCGTAGCGAAAATCGAAGCCAAAGAGAAACTGCTGACCATTGCCGGAAAATATGTCCTCTTCGAGGTCTCCTATATCAATCCCCCTGACAATATTTTCAAAGTCGCTTTCGATCTGGCCATGCTGGGTTACACACCGCTGCTTGCTCATCCTGAGCGCTACCCATTTTGGTATGGCAAGAACGATGTCTATGAGCGCCTGAAAGACCAAGGTGTGAAGTTCCAGCTCAACACCAACTCACTCAATGGCTATTACGGTCCTGCTGCCAAAAAGTGCGCCGAATTCTTTGTGGATCAAGGAATGATCGATTTCATCGGCAGCGATATGCACGGTGTCCGACACCTGGAAGGACTAAAGCGCACTGTGAACGAAAAATATTTTTGGAAGCTGGCTGAATCAGGCCTGTTGAATCGGGAGGTGTGAACCTCAACCGTTGACTGCCTTTTCCTTTTCAGAAGCAGTCCTGACCGTACTTACGAAATCATCAAATAGATATCTCGAATCGTGTGGACCGGGTGCCGATTCAGGATGGTACTGGACACTGCAGGCAAGACGCTCTCGGACTCGTATGCCCTCTACCGTTCCATCATTCAGGTTGACATGGGTGATATCGACTCGATCAGAACGTTCAACATCCTCTGTTTTCACTGCGAAACCATGATTCTGAGAAGTGATTTCACACCTGCCGGTGATGATATTCTTAACAGGGTGGTTGATCCCGCGATGACCATTGAACATCTTATAGGTGCGTAAACCGCAGGCCTCTGCCAAGAGTTGATGGCCAAGACAGATTCCGAAAATCGGTAGTGTATCCGTCAGCATCGATTGGATATTGGAAACAACTTGCGGCATGGCCGCGGGATCACCTGGACCGTTGCTCAACAACAATCCATCCGGATTCCACTTTTTGACTTCCCTGAAATCAGTCGAAGCAGGAAAAACCTGCAGGTAACAATCCCGGTCGACCAGACTTCTAAGGATATTACGTTTGACCCCGAAATCCATCACAGCGATTTTGATCGATGCATTGGGATTACCGTAAAAGTAGGGCTTTGATGTAGTGACTGAAGATGAAAGCTCGAGACCTTCCATGGATGGAACAGTAGCGAGTCGGGAGCGCAGAGCCTCGACATCCAGCTCATCGGAGGAAATGATGCAATTCATCGCACCACGATGACGAATATGACGCACGATTGCGCGGGTATCTACACCTGAGATTGCAACGATTTGCTGGGATTCGAAATAGTCCTGTACCGACATCCCTGCTGACTTTCTGGAAAACGGGACATTGAAGGAGCGACAGACAAGTCCAGAAATTTTGATTCCGTCACTTTCCACCTCATCAGCATGTATACCATAGTTGCCGATATGAACGTGCGTAGCAACAAGCACTTGTCGTGTGTAGGACGGATCAGTGAAGACTTCCTGATAACCGGTCATTCCAGTATTGAAGCAGATCTCTCCGGTCGTAGTACCGACCGCTCCTGCAGCTTGTCCATGGAACACTGTTCCATCAGCCAATAAGAGAATTGCAGGTCTTTTTTCCGGGTAGCGTAGTGCCATCGGGATGTAAAGATAAATCTTTCACCTGCTGAATCATCCGATGTTGATAACACGATAGATTGTTAGCAAGGTCGCTCTGAATGAAAAAAGGCCGGAAATTCCGGCCTTTTCAATGAATCTGAATACAGGGAATTATTCGCCCTTATCTTCTTTCTTGGTGGTTTTACGGGCTGCCTTCTTCTTAGGAGCCTCTTCCGTAGCTGCCGGAGCTTCTTTTTCCGCCTTAGCGGTAGTGGTAGCTTTCTTCCGAGTACCGCCGCGACGGGTGGTTTTCTTGGCTGCAGCTGAACCCTCTTTAGCACCGAGCAGTAAAGCGTTGAAGTCGACCAGCTCCATCATGCACATTTCTGCATTATCACCAGGACGGTTTTCCAATTTGATGATACGGGTGTAACCACCGGGACGGTCATTGACCTTAGGAGCGATTTCTCGGAATAGTTCCGTTACAGCCGACTTGTTCTGCAGATAACGGAACACCATACGACGTGAGTGTGTGCTGTCGTTCTTTGAACGGGTGATGATCGGCTCAACGTAGATACGCAGAGCTTTCGCCTTGGCCAACGTGGTGTTGATCCGCTTATGCAGAATCAGGGATGCGGCGAGGTTTGACAGCAACGCGTGACGGTGGCTGTTGGTTCTTCCGAGGTGATTGTGTTTACGATTGTGTCGCATTACTTCTTGGTATTACTGTCTGAAATGACAGGATGAGCGAATTATCAGTCCTTCTTGCGTTCGAGATATTTGGATACGTTCATACCGAAGGTGAGGTTCTTGGCACGCACGAGTTCTTCCAATTCCGTAAGCGACTTCTTACCGAAGTTGCGGAATTTGAGAAGGTCTGACTTATTGTAAGAAACCAGATCTCCCAGCGTTTCCACATCAGCCGCCTTGAGGCAGTTCAACGCACGAACAGAAAGATCGAGGTCGACCAGCTTGGTGTTCAGCAACTGGCGCATGTGCAAGGTGTTCTCGTCCAATTCTTCCGTTGGAGTCTTCTCTTTGGTCTCCAGAGTGATTTTCTCATCGGAGAACAACATGAAGTGGTGGATAAGGATTTCAGCCGCTTCTTTGAGGGCTTCTTTCGGATGAATGGATCCGTCGGTTGAGATCTCGAGAACCAGTTTCTCGTAGTCGGTCTTCTGCTCTACACGATAGTTCTCGACGGAATATTTCACGTTGCGGATAGGCGTGTAGATGGAGTCGACGAAGATGGTTCCGATCGGAGCGCTGTTGGTCTTGTTCTCCTCTGAAGGAACGTAACCGCGACCCTTGTTGATCTGGATATCGATGGTCAGCTTCACGGAAGGCTCCATGTTGCAGATCACCAGATCAGGATTCAATACCTGGAATGCCGTGGTGAACTTGCTGATGTCGCCAGCAGTGAACTGGTTCTTGCCGCTGACAGTGACCGTCACCTTCTCAGAGTCGGTACCGGTGATCTGCTGCTTGAAGCGGACCTGCTTGAGGCTAAGGATGATCTCGGTGACATCTTCTACGACACCCTTGATGGTGGAGAACTCATGGTCAGCACCCGAAATACGAACGGATGTCACTGCGAAACCTTCAAGAGAATTAAGAAGGATACGGCGAAGAGAATTGCCGATGGTGATTCCATAACCGGGTTCAAGAGGACGGAATTCGAACACTCCGTTCTTGTCATCACTGTTGACCATGATGACTTTGTCCGGTCTTTGAAATGCGAGGATGGCCATTGTATCTTTTTGGTTTAGTGGTTAGACGTTGGTTGGTGCGGGGTCAGACCCCGGATTCATTATTTAGAGTACAATTCGACGATCAGCTGCTCCTTGATGTTCTCCGAAATCTGGTCTCGTGAAGGCAGATTAAGGATCTTACCGGACATGGAGGCTTTGTCGAATTCGATCCAGGAATGCTTGTTCACGTGTCCGGTCATTTGTCCGGTGATGATCTCAAGCGCTTTTGATTTTTCACGTACGGCGATAACGTCGCCAGCCTTGCAGGTGTAGGAAGAGATATTGACCACCTTGCCGTTCACTGTGATGTGACGATGACCTACCACCTGACGGGCGGCACGACGTGATGGAGCGATTCCCATGCGGAATACCACGTTGTCCAAACGCGACTCGATGAGCTGCAGCAGGTTTTCACCCGTGATACCCGTTTTGCGGGAAGCGCGATCGAAGATCTTGGCGAATTGGCGCTCAAGGATGCCGTACATCAGCTTGACCTTCTGCTTTTCCTGCAGCTGGACAGCGTATTCTGACTGCTTGGCACGCTTCTTAGCCTGGCCATGCTGTCCTGGAGGATAGTTCTTCTTATCGAGTGCCTTGTCAGGACCGAAGATCGGCTCGCGGAAACGACGCGCAATTTTTGATTTTGGACCGGTATATCTTGCCATTTTGTATGAATGTCTGTAGGATGATTAATGATTTGATGATTGATCAGACACGACGACGGCCTGGAGGACGGCATCCGTTGTGAGGAATCGGAGTGATATCGATGATTTCAGCTACCTCGATTCCGGACTGAGTCAACGTACGGATCGCTGATTCACGACCAGCGCCGGGTCCACGAACAAAAACCTTCACTTTACGGAGGCCCAGGTCATAGGCTGCCTTACCGCAATCGGCTGCTGCCATCTGAGCGGCATAAGGCGTGTTTTTCTTGGAGCCTTTGAATCCCATTTTTCCAGCCGAGCTCCAGGAGATCACTTGTCCTGACTCGTTGGTGAGGGAGATGATTACGTTGTTGAAGGTCGAACTTACGAACGCCTTTCCTACGGCATCCACCTTCACGACCTTCTTCTTGGTCGTCTTGTTGGCTTTGTTAGCTGATGTCTGAGTTGCCATGGGGGTCAATTACATTTTAGTCGCCTTCTTCTTGTTGGCTACGGTTTTACGTTTTCCTTTACGTGTACGGCAATTGGTACGGGTGCGCTGACCACGTACGGGTAATCCGTTACGGTGGCGGATGCCACGATAAGAGTTGATGTCGACAAGACGCTTGATGTTAAGCTGCGTCTCGGAGCGAAGCGCCCCTTCCACCTTCAACTCGTTGATGATCGTACGGATCTTGTTCAACTGGTCGTCGTTCCATTCGTTCACCTTGGTGCTCAGGTCGATACCAGCCTCCGTAAGGATGCGCTGCGCCGTTGAACGGCCGATTCCGTAGATATAGGTGAGACCGATTTCGCCTCGCTTGTTCTTCGGTAAGTCAATACCAGCAATACGTGCCATTTATGGTTAGTTTAGTCGTTATCTCTGCAATGTATGATCAGCCCTGACGCTGCTTGAAGCGTGGGTTCTTTTTGTTGATGACGTACAGACGGCCTTTCCGGCGTACGATCACGCAGTCGACACTGCGCTTCTTGATGGCGGGTTTAACTTTCATCGCTTATTCGTTGTTCCGGCGCCTAAGCGCCTTGTTGTCATTTGTATCGGTAGGTTATTCTTCCTTTGCTGAGGTCGTACGGTGACATCTCCACTTTCACTTTATCGCCTGGCAGAATCTTGATGTAATGCATCCTCATCTTACCGGAGATGTGCGCGATGATCTCGTGCCCGTTCTCCAGTTCGACGCGGAACATCGCGTTCGATAATGCTTCGGTGATGACACCGTCTTGCTCTATGTTTGCCTGTTTTGCCACAGGGTTAATTCATCTTTTTAATGTTCGTGTTTCCAATCATCGCAGCTTCCACGAACTCGAAGCTGCTAAGTATATCGGCTGACCCTTTCCTGACTGCGACCGTGTGTTCGAAATGCGCTGAAGGCTTGCTATCTGCCGTACGCACTGTCCACCCGTCCTTCTCGTGTACCACCGCTTTGGTCCCCATGTTGATCATGGGTTCGATTGCGATGACCAGTCCCTCTTTCAACACCAGCCCGGTTCCACGTCTGCCATAATTCGGCACTTCCGGTTTTTCGTGGAGGTGTCGACCGATACCGTGGCCGACCAATTCACGAACGACGGAGTAGCCATGGGCCTCGGCGTGCGATTGGACTGCGGAGCTCACATCACCCATCCGGTTCCCTGCGACTGCCGCCGCAACACCTTTGAGTAATGATTCACGTGTGACACGCAGCAGTTCCATCGTGGCATCCTCCACTTCACCGACCGGGAAGGTGAATGCCGAATCACCATAGAAACCGTTGCGGAGCACTCCGCAATCGACCGAACAGACATCGCCGTCTTTCAAGGCATACTTTCCGGGGATTCCGTGCACCACCTGCGAATTGACAGAGATGCAGAGTGAATTAGGAAACCCGTTGTAGTCCAAGAATGCAGGAACTGCACCATTGTCACGGATGAATGTCTCCGCTACACGGTCTAGTTCCAGCGTAGTGATTCCGGGTCGTATGACACGGGCCACTTCTGCCAGGGTCTTTGCAACAAGTAAAGAACTTTCTCTGATGAGTTCGATCTCGTCCTGTGTCTTAAAATAGAGCATAGAACAGGATCGTGCGCATCAGGCAGCAGTCACAGGAGCCGAACGGCCCATGATCCTACCGCTTTTCATTAAGCCGTCGTAATGGCGCATCAACAGGTGGCTCTCAATCTGCTGAAGGGTATCCAGAACAACGCCGACCATGATCAACAGGGATGTACCACCGTAGAAATTAGCGAAGTTGTTGTTGATATCAAGAATGATGGCGAAAGTCGGAAGGATGGCAATCACCGCCAGGAAAATGGCTCCAGGCAAGGTGATACGCGACATCACTTCGTCGATGAAATCGGCCGTGCTACGACCAGGTTTGACGCCAGGGATGAATCCGTTGTTCCGCTTCATATCGTCCGCCATCTGATTGGGATTGACAGCGATGGCCGTATAGAAGTAGGTGAACAGGATGATGAGTGTAGCGAAAACGAAATTGTACCAGAAAGAGGTGAAATTGCCGAAGGTGGCAAGAATACCCTGAGAAGCATTCGAATCCGGGAAGAACTGTGCGATGGTTGCAGGAATGAACATGATCGCCTGTGCGAAAATGATAGGCATCAC
The DNA here is from genome assembly GCA_046075925.1 of Bacteroidota bacterium. GTDB lineage: Bacteria > Bacteroidota > Bacteroidia > AKYH767-A > 2013-40CM-41-45 > Pollutiaquabacter. Next base: position 8,441 of record JBJTRB010000164.1, read on the forward strand.
ACCAGCGGCATTCACCTTGAGCGGGATGTACTGACGAACACCACCGTATTGCTTGTTGCCGACGATCTTCTTGGCAAAGTTGACCGGAATACGACGTGTTCCCTGCACCAGCAGGATCACGAACGCAATGACGCCGGCCAGAGCAACAAGTTCAAGCAGCAACACGACAAGACCTCCGCCTTGGTTCATACGCGAAGCCACTTCATCGCGGAAGGAAGCTGGCAACTTGGCGATGATGCCGATCATGATGATCAGAGAAATACCATTGCCGATACCTTTGTCGGTGATTTTCTCACCCAGCCACATCACGAACAACGTACCCGCTACCAGGATGACGATGGAGGTGAACCAGAACTGGAAAGGAGAAACGATATCAGGATTTACGTTGGAAATGATCGCATTTCTTGCCTGGGTGCTCAGGTTGACGATGTAACCAGGAGCTTGGAAGGCACAGATGACAACGGTAAGCCAGCGAGTGATCTGGTTGATCTTCTTGCGACCGCTTTCACCTTCCTTCTGAAGTTTCTGGAAGAAAGGAATGGCGATACTCAACAGCTGCACCACGATGGATGCAGAGATGTACGGCATGATACCGAGGGCGAAAATCGAGGAATTGGAAAACGCACCACCCGAGAACATGTCAAGGAGTCCGAGCACTCCACCGGAGGTCTGCGAACGGAGTTGTTCCAATTGGTTGGGGTCGACTCCTGGAAGTACGACGTGGGTTCCGAGACGATAGATCAACAGGAAGAAGAGCGTGTTCAGAATGCGTACACGCAGGTCTTCGATCTTGAAGATGTTTCGTATGGTCTGGATCAGGTTCTTCATGCTTCGATGATGGAAGTGGTTCCTCCTTTTGATTCGATGGCCGATTTGGCCGATGCAGAAAACGCGTGAGCTTTTACGTCAACCTTTGCGCTCAGTTCACCTCTTCCGAGGATCTTGACACGTTCGTTCTTGGATGCCATCCCGTTTTTAATGAGTACATCCAGGTCGATCGAAGTGATCTTCTTCGCGTCGACAAGTGCCTGCAGGGAATCAAGGTTGATTCCATGATACTCGACACGGAACGGGTTCTTGAATCCGAACTTGGGTACACGGCGCTGAAGTGGCATCTGGCCGCCTTCGAAACCGCGCTTGCGGCTGTAACCAGAACGGGACTGTGCGCCCTTGTGACCGCGGGAGGCCGTTCCGCCTTTGCCGGAACCGGCACCGCGTCCAAGACGCTTGTTATCACGGACCGAGCCTTTGGCAGGCTTTAGTGTGGACAATTTCATAGGTCAGTTTCCTTTTATGATGTTATCAGACAGCCTTCACCTCTACCAGGTGCTGGACCTTGCCTACCATTCCTTTGATTTGCGGGGTCATTTCCAACTCTACCGAACGGTGAAGCTTGGTCAAACCAAGGGCCTTCAAGGTTCTTTTCTGGGTCTCTGGACGGTCGATGCCGCTACGGACCAGGGTGATTCTCATTTTTGCCATGACGCTGAATTCTCTTTATCGATGATTAACCGTTGAAGACCTTTTCCATCTTGAGGCCGCGATGCTGTGATACAGTTGCAGGATCCCGCATCTGCTCAAGCGCATCTATGGTAGCCTTCACCACGTTGTGCGGATTAGAGCTGCCCTTGGACTTTGCAAGAACGTTGTGGATGCCGACACTCTCGAGCACTGCACGCATGGCACCACCAGCGATTACACCGGTTCCAGGAGCTGCTGGCTTCAAGAACACATAGGCGCCACCGAACTTGCCATGAGCCTCGTGCGGGATGGTTCCTTTCATCACGGGCACTTTCACCAGATTCTTCTTGGCATCGTCGATGCCCTTTTGAACGGCATCCGATACTTCCTTGGCTTTGCCGAGACCATGACCTACTACGCCGTTCTCGTCACCTACGACGATGATGGCTGCAAAGGTGAAGGCTCGTCCACCTTTGGTCACCTTAGTGACCCGGTTTACGCCTACCAGACGGTCTTTCAATTCGATCTCGCTGGACTTTACTCTTTTTACGTTGGATACAGACATGATTCTGATTGCTTACTGATGGATTAGAACTTCAGGCCTCCTTCACGTGCACCTTCGGCCAAAGCCTTGACACGACCATGATAGAGGTAACCGCCACGGTCAAACACCACACTGCTGATTCCGCTTTGAATGGCGCGAGCTGCCAATGCTTTGCCTACTTCACGTGCCATATCCACTTTAGGGGACTTGACATCCTGCATGGATTTGTCACGGGTGGAGGAAGCGGCTAACGTAACGCCACTGATATCGTCGATCAACTGAGCATAGATCTGCTTGTTGCTACGGAATACCGAGAGACGAGGACACTCTGCAGTGCCTTTCACCTTCTTACGTATACGGAACCTGATGTTCCTTCTTCTTAATTGCTTGCTTGACATGACACTTAATTATTTTTTAGCGGCTGACTTACCAGCCTTACGACGAAGAGCTTCATTCACAAACTTGACACCCTTACCCTTGTAAGGTTCAGGAGCACGCAGAGAGCGGATCTTTGCCGCAACCGCACCAAGCAGTTGCTTGTCGGCGCTCTCCAAAGTGATCATGGGGTTCTGACCCTTGTCCTGTTTGGCACTTACTTTCACTTCGGCGGGAATTTCGAAGATGAAATGGTGAGAGTAACCAAGAACAAGATCAAGCATCTGTCCCTGAGCGGAGGCTTTGTAACCTACACCCACCAGTTCCTGCTCCTTCTTGAAGCCTTGGGACACACCGATGATCATGTTGTTGATCAAAGCACGGTAAAGACCGTGTTGAGCACGATGGTGCTTGGCGTCGCTGGCACGTTCTACCGTTAAGGTATTGCCATCGATTTTCACCGAGATGCCGTCGTTGATCGTCTGCTTGAGTTCGCCTTTTGGTCCTTTTACATTGACCGTACGGCCATCGACCTTCACCTCGACTTTCGCCGGGAGTGTGATCGGGAGTTTTCCTATCCGTGACATGGTTTCAGGATTCTTGATGGATTAATACACGTAACAAAGCACTTCACCGCCGACATTTTCCTTGCGTGCCTCCTTATCGGTCATAAGACCTTTGGAGGTGGAAAGAATGGCGATACCAAGACCGTTGAGTACGCGCGGCATCGAATCGACGCCAGCGTATTTACGGAGACCAGGCTTGCTGATCCGCGTCAAGTTGCGGATGGCGGGCGCCTTGGTGACCGGATGATATTTCAACGCGATCTTGATCAGGCCCTGTTTTTCGTCCTGCTCGAACTTGTAGTCCAGGATATAACCTTTGTCCTTGAGGATCTTGGTCATTTCCTTTTTCATATTCGAGGCCGGGATCTGAACTACGCGGTGGTTAGCCCTTACGGCGTTGCGCACCCGGGTGATGAAGTCTGCTATCGGATCAGTCATCGTAATGTGTTGTTTGATTCTTGTTTAAATGATCGACGAACGTTTACCAACTGGCCTTGGTTACACCGGGAATCTTTCCCTCGAGAGCCATCTTCCGGAATACGTTACGGGAGATTCCGAAAACGCGCATGTATCCGCGCGGACGGCCGGTCAGTTTGCAACGGTTGTGTTGGCGGATCGGAGATGCGTTCTTGGGAAGTTTGTCAAGCGCCAGGTAATCGCCAGATGCCTTCAGCGATTCGCGCTTAGCGGCATAACGTGAAGCCAGCTTTTGGCGCTTCACCTCCCGGGCTTTCATCGATTCTTTTGCCATTGTATCGGGTCGTTATCGAATTAGTTGTTGTTGTTCTTGAATGGGAAACCGAATTCCTTGAGCAGTTCCAAGGCCTCTTCGTCGGTCTGAGCGCTGGTCACGAAGGTGATATCCATACCCGTGATCTTGTTCACCTTGTCGATATCGATTTCGGGGAAGATGATCTGTTCGGTGACACCCAACGTGTAGTTACCACTGCCGTCGAAACCTTTGGAGTTGATTCCGCGGAAGTCACGGATACGAGGCAATGCAACCGAGATCAAGCGGTCCAGGAATTCATACATCTTGACATCGCGCAAGGTCACGCGTGCACCGATGTTCACTCCTGCGCGGAGTTTGAAGTTAGCGATGTCCTTCCTTGATTTGGTAGGAACCGCCTTCTGGCCGGTGATGGTGCCGAGTTCGGTCAATGCGTATTCAACCAACTTCTTGTCGCTGACAGCGTCACCGACACCCTGGTTGACACAGATCTTCAACAGGCGTGGAACCTGCATCGAACTCTTGTATTCGAATTTCTTTTGGAGAGCCGGTACTACTTCTTTCCGGTACTTCTCCTTGAGGCGTGGAGTGTAGCTCATTATTTTATTACCTCCCCTGATTTTTTAGAATAACGGACGAGTTTGTCACCCTCGGTACGACGACCGATACGCGTAGCGTTGCCTTTACCGTCAACCACCATCACATTGGAAATGTGGATGGGGGCTTCCTGTTTGACAATGCCACCCTGGGTATTCTTGGCATTGGGCTTTGTGTGCTTGGTGACCATGTTGACACCTTCAACAAGGACACGACGCTCGGATGTGATCACCTCGAGCACGCGGCCCTGAGAGCCTTTCGAGTCGCCGGAAATCACCTTCACGGTGTCTCCCTTGCGGACATTCAGCTTAGGCTGTTTGTTATGTTTCCTTTCCATCGCTTGGATTTCTTTTCTTGTTTCAATCAGAGCACTTCCGGTGCCAGCGATACGATCTTCATGAACTGTTTGTCGCGGAGCTCGCGGGCTACCGGACCGAAAATGCGGGTTCCACGAAGTTCGTCCTGAGCATTGAGAAGCACCACGGCGTTGTCGTCGAAACGGATATAGGATCCGTCGGAACGCTTGACTTCTTTTTTGGTTCGGACTACAACAGCCTTGGAGACCGTGCCCTTTTTGACGTTGCCCGAAGGCAGAGCGTGCTTCACGGTGACGACGATCTTGTCGCCAAGGGAAGCATAACGCTTCTTGGTGCCGCCCAGCACGCGGATGCAAAGGACTTCCTTGGCACCGCTGTTATCGGCAACTACACATCTGGATTCCTGCTGGATCATAGTATCGTTTTTTTTATTCTGGTGGTATGGCTATTACTTAGCGCGCTCGAGGATCTGTTTCAAGCGCCAGCATTTGTTCTTGCTCAACGGACGGGTCTCAGCAATCATGACGAGGTCACCTACATTGGACTCGTTCTTTTCATCGTGAGCCATGAACTTGGTGGTCTTCTTGATGAACTTCCCGTACATAGGGTGCTTCACCTTACGCTCAACGGAGACCACGATGCTCTTGTCCATCTTGTTGCTGACGACTACACCGATACGCTCCTTGCGGAGACCGCGCTTTTCCGTATTTGTCTGTTCCATTTTCAAATGGTGTTGGTATTAGGAATTCGATTTTTCTGCTTTTGAACGCATGGTCAGCTCCGTTTGGATGCGGGCGATGCCCTTGCGGACTTCACGCATCTTCATCGGATTGTCCATCGGAGAGATGGTGTGATTCATGCGCATCTTGGCGTATCCATCACGCTCCTCCTGGAGGCGGAGTCGCAACTCCTCACTCGTTAGTTCCTTGATATCCTCTTTTTTCATGACTCTTGTTGGTTTACTTCCGGTTTACTGGATCAACTGGCCGAGTAATCACGGCGGATGATGAACTTGGTATTCACGGATAATTTCTGAGCGGCAAGGCGGAGGGCCTCACGTGCGGTTGCTTCTGGAACACCTTCTGCTTCGAAGATGATCGTACCGGGCTTGATGACAGCCACCCAGAATTCAGGGTTACCTTTTCCTTTACCCATACGTACTTCGGCAGGCTTACGGGTGATCGGCTTGTCAGGGAAAACACGGCACCATACCTGACCTTCACGCTTCATATAACGAGTGAGTGCCACACGGGCCGCCTCAATCTGACGTGAAGGAATCCAGGCAGTCTCGAGGGATTTGATTCCGAACGATCCGAACGCCAGGGAATATCCGCGCGTCGCGGCACCCTTAGGCACCATTTTGTGCTGTTTGCGGAACTTGGTCTTTTTCGGCTGTAACATGTTGAATGATTCTTCTTAGTTGTTAACGATAACGGTCCTGATTGATCAACGTTTTGGACCACGACCTGACCCACCACGTCCTCCGCGGTCACCACCGCGACCACCGCGACCACCGCGATCGCCACGATCACCTCTGTCACGACCAGGACCTCCAAGTCCCTTGGGAGCAGAAGCGGATGAGGATGAACCGATATTGGGAGAAAGGTCACGCTTTCCATAGATCTCACCTTTGCAGATCCACACCTTGCAACCGATCTTACCATAAGAGGTCTGTGCCTCTGCCATGGCGAAATCGATGTCTGCACGGAAGGTATGCAGCGGGATACGGCCTTCTTTGTATTGCTCGGTACGCGCGATTTCAGCGCCACCCAAGCGGCCTGCCACCATGACACGGACTCCTTCAGCACCCATACGCATCGTGGAAGCGATGGACATCTTGGCTGCACGACGGAAAGAGATACGTGCCTCGATCTGGCGACAAATACCGTCAGCTACCAGTTGAGCATCGAGTTCAGGACGCTTGATCTCAAAGATGTTGATTTGAACATCCTTCTTGGTCAGCTTCTTGAGTTCCTCTTTCAACTTGTCGACCTCTTGTCCGCCTTTTCCGATGACGATACCCGGACGTGCGGTATGTACAGTCACAGTGATCAATTTCATCGTACGCTCGATGACGATCTTCGCCACGCCGCCTTTTGCAAGACGAGCCATGAGGTATTTGCGGATCTTTTCATCCTCGACCAGCTTGTCGGAATAGTTCTTACCACCGTACCAGTTGGATTCCCAACCACGGATGATACCTAACCTGTTGCCGATCGGGTGTGCTTTTTGTCCCATATTATTTGTCGATTGTTATTCGGGTTCGTTGTTGACTGTTTCGATTACTCAGCGCTTTCAGACTTCTTTTCCTTACCGGCCGGAATTGCATCCAACACGATGGTGACGTGGTTGGAACGCTTACGGACACGGTAACCTCGGCCCTGTGGAGCAGGACGAAGGCGCTTCAGCATCCTTGCACTGTCCACGTTGATGGACTTCACGAATACCTTGCCCTCGTCGATCTTGTCGCCAGACTTGGCTTCCCAGTTCGAAATGGCCGACTGAAGCAGTTTCTCCAATCGCTCAGCCGGAGCCTTGGCATTGTAACGCAGGATGTTCATGGCCTGCATCACTTCTTTGCCGCGGATCAAATCGGCTACGATACGCATCTTACGCGGCGACGTAGGTACGTTAGCAATACGCGCGATAGCGGTATTCTTCATTATCTCCTTGCGCTTCTCTGCGCTTTCACGTTTTCTGACTCCCATGACGGATGTGTCGTTAGTTGTGTGGATTAAGCGTTCTTGTTACCGCTGTGGCCGCGGAAGGTGCGCGTAGGAGCGAACTCTCCGAGTTTGTGGCCAACCATGTTTTCGGTTACATAGACCGGAATGAATTTGTTACCGTTGTGCACGGCGAAGGTGTGGCCGACGAATTCCGGAGAAATCATCGATGCACGCGACCAGGTCTTGATGACGGTCTTCTTCTTTGAATCATTCATCTTGGCGACTTTGGTCTCCAGGTGATGAGCGATGTAAGGGCCTTTTTTGAGCGAACGAGCCATGTTGTTCTTCTTTGTAATTGATGTCTTTCAAGCAACTGCTGTCAAGACGTAATTATCATTTCTTCCTTCTTTCGATGATGTATTTGTTGGTCGGGTGATTCTTGCGACGGGTCTTGCGTCCTTTCGCATAGAGTCCCTTGCGTGAACGAGGGTGACCTCCTGAAGCACGACCTTCACCTCCACCCATGGGGTGATCGACCGGGTTCATGGCTACACCACGAGTACGCGGACGACGTCCGACCCAACGTGATGCACCAGCCTTACCCAGAGAAACCTTGTCATGGTCAGGATTGGAAACCGTTCCGATACATGCAGTACAGCTGCTCAACACCTTGCGGGTCTCACCGGAAGGCAGTTTGATGATAGCATAATCACCATCACGAGCTGCAAGCTGTGCATAAGTTCCTGCACTGCGTGCCATGACAGCACCTTGTCCAGGACGTAATTCGATATTGTGGATGAGTGTACCCAGCGGAATGTCGCGCATGAA
>JBJTRB010000165.1:0-17857 GCA_046075925.1 Bacteroidota bacterium
CGGACGATTGTTCCGGATGTTATGGATAGCCAGAGGAATCAGTTTTTCAGGAAACTGACATGGGCCATAGTTGTTGGAGCAATTGGTGATCACTACTGGTAATCCGTAGGTGTCATGATAAGCGCGTACGAAATGATCGGAGGAGGCTTTGGATGCAGAGTAGGGGCTGTGCGGGTCGTAGGCGGTCTTTTCTGTAAACATGCCATCGGCGCCCAAGGTTCCATACACTTCGTCGGTGGAGATATGGTAAAACAGATTTTCAGACCCGGAATCCTTATCCCATGTCGCGCGTGCGGCATTCAACAGGTTGACAGTTCCGATGACGTTGGTCATGACGAAATCCATCGGTGATGAAATGCTCCGATCCACATGCGATTCGGCAGCAAGGTGAATAACCGCATCGAACTTTTCCTGTTGGAAAAGTCCGTGCATCGAGGCGGAATCGTTGATGTCGCCCTGGATGAAGCGGTAGTTGGAACGGTTTTCAATATCACTCAGATTAGCAAGATTGCCTGCATACGTGAGCTTGTCCAGATTGAAAACGGTATACTGGGGATAATTCGTGACGAATCGGCGAATGACATGTGATCCGATGAAACCGGCTCCACCAGTAACGAGAATCTTTCTGATCGAGGTGCGTTTCATGAATCAGTCGGCATTAATGGTTTGTAGTTGTTGTTCATAAGCCCATGCGCTCCGCACCATGTCGTCGAGCGAGTATTCGGGTTTCCAGCCCAACGTCTGATTGGCAAGGGAGGGGTCAGCCCAGATTTTTTCAACGTCACCTGCCCTGCGAGGGCCGATTTCGTAATTCAGATTCATGCCTGAGATTTTTTCAAAGGCTCGAATCACTTCCATGACCGAGCTGCCTTTGCCTGTTCCCAGATTAAAGGCTTCAAAAGCCGGATTGTTCGCTGAGGATTCAAGTCGCTCCAGTGCATTGACATGTGCTTTCGCCACATCGCAAACGTGGATGTAATCGCGAATACAGGTGCCGTCGGGTGTGGCGTAGTCGTTGCCGAAAACGGTCAGCTTGTCGATTTTTCCTGCAGCAGTTCTCGTGATGACAGGCACCAGGTTGTTCGGCGTATCCAGCGAATTTTCACCGATCAACCCGCTCTCATGGGATCCGGCAGGATTGAAATCGCGCAAAGAAATGCAGCGTATGCCATGAGCCTGTGCAGCGTCACGTAATATATTCTCGCCGATCAATTTGGTTTGACCATAGGGTGAATTAGGAGATGCTGCCGGGTCGGATTCCTTGACAGGCAACGTTTCCGGGTTGCCGTACACCGTGCATGAGGAGGAGAAGACAAGGCGGCTGATCCCTCTTCGTATGCATTCGTCAGAAAGATTAAGTAGGGATAAAAGATTATTCCTATAGTAGGAAAGAGGATTCTTGACGGAATCACCTACTGATTTGAATGCAGCAAAATGGATGACAGCATCGATCTTGATCGTGTCAAGGAGTTTGGATAATGCAGTCCGGTCGCACAGATCGATATTGTAGAAATCGATGGCCTTGCCAGTTATTTTTTCAAGTTGCTTGACGACCCCTTCGTGGGAATTGGAAAGGTTATCGACAAGGATGGGACGATAGCCTTTTTTGATCAGCTCCACTGTGGTGTGCGATCCGATATAGCCGGTTCCTCCAGTTACCAGGATATTCATGCGGTCAAAGGCTCCAATACGAGATGTCTTCTAATTTTCCTTTGAAGATTCCTTTCAAGTCGACCACGATGCCGTCCTTGACAAGGTGTTGTCTGAACCAGGAGGCGTCATGTGCCATATATTCCTTGTGTCCGACGGTGATGATGATGGCATCGTAGTCGTTGGAGATCTTTTCGGTCAATCCGAATCCGTATTCATGTGTTAATTCACCGGAATCGGCTTTCGGGTCGGTCACATCGACAGTAACGCCATATGATTGAAGTTCCTTGACCACGTCAGCACTTTTCGAATTCCGGATGTCTTCTACATTTTCTTTGAATGTGGCGCCCATCACAAGTGCTTTGGATCGCGATAGGTCTTTGCCGGCAGCTATGATTTTTTTGACCGTTTGTTTAGCAACATAAAAACCCATGCTGTCATTCACATACCGACCACTGTTGATTACCTGCGCATGGTAACCCAGTTCCTGGGCTTTGTATGTGAGGTAGTAAGGATCGACACCTATGCAGTGACCGCCGACAAGTCCTGGTTGGAAACGGATGAAGTTCCATTTGGTTCCAGCGGCCTCCAGCACGTCATAGGTGTTGATGCCCATCTTGTTGAAGATGATCGATAATTCATTCATGAGTGCGATGTTCACATCGCGCTGTGTATTCTCAATGATCTCTGCGGCCTCGGCTACTTTTACTGAGGAGGCTTTGAAGACGCCGGCTTTCACGATGATGGAATAAACCTTGGCGATATTCTCAAGTGCTTCTTCATCACATCCGGATACCACTTTCAGGATCTTAGTGATGGTGTGCTCCTTGTCGCCCGGATTGATCCGCTCGGGTGAGTAACCGAATTTGAAATCGACTTGGCTTTTCAAGCCGGATAGTTCCTCCAATAACGGAATACAATCTTCTTCAGTGCATCCGGGATACACAGTTGATTCGTATACCACATAATCTCCCTTCTTAAGTACTTTTCCAATCGAACGCGTTGCACTCAATATGGGCTTTAGGTCGGGCAGGTTATGCTCATCGATGGGGGTAGGTACGGTGACAATGAAAAAACCGGCCTCCTTGAGCTTGTCCAATGAAGCGGTGAATTCGATGTCACATCCTTGAAAAGCTTCAGAGGGTAATTCGCCGCTCGGGTCGATGTGATTGCGCATCTTTTCCAATCGCTCTTCATTGATATCGAACCCGATGACGGGAACGTGCTTGGCGAATTCAAGTGCGATTGGAAGTCCAACATAGCCGAGTCCGAGTACGGCTAGCTTATTTTTCTTTTCGGTAAGTTCCCTGTGCATAATGGATGGAAGGCGTAACCCCTGCCTGCTTATCGGTTATTTCTTGATCTTTTCCAGATCCCTGAGTGCGTAAATTCGTTCAATGATATCGACCACTTTTAGACCTTCCAATGCGTTGGTGGTGGCCGTCGTCCGACCTTTCAATGTGTCGATTACGTTTTCGATGATGAAGTGATGATTCGCAGCAGAGCCTTTGTAGGCGCCGTAGTCATTTGCAGGACTTGCGGGTGGAAGTTCCGGCATTTCATATCCTTTGACGTGGCAGTGCTCCACTTCGTTCATGTATTGTCCGCCTATGCGTACACTGCCATTTTCTGCGATGATGGTGATGGAGCTTTCGATGTTTTTATCCCAAGTGGAGGTGGAGTAATTGATGCTCCCCATTCCGCCATTCACGAAATCGAAACTCACCATTCCAGAATCCTCGAATGCGGTAAGGTCTCCGTGGTTGAAGTCGGCAAACCGACCTTGCACGTTCCGTATATCCCCGAAGAGCCAGTACATGATGTCGATGAAGTGGGAGAACTGGGTGAATAGTGTTCCTCCGTCAAGATCACAGGTGCCTTTCCAGTTTTTTCCGTTGTAATACCTTTTGTCCCGGTTCCAGTAACAATCCAGCTGTACCATGTAGATCTGACCCAGCTTGCCGCCTTCGACCATTTCTTTTATCCATTGGGAAGGAGGTGAGTAGCGGTTCTGCATGACGCAGAAGATCTGTCGTGAAACCTGAAGGCCCTTGAAAATGATTTTTTCGCAGTCCGCTACGGTCAGTGCCATCGGCTTTTCGATGACGACATGTTTCTTGTTTTCAAGTCCAGCGAGTGTGTGCTCTGCATGAAGCCCGTTGGGTGTGCAAACACAGATCGCATCGAATTCAAGGCCGGAAGCGAAGAGCGCTTCAGCAGACGGGAACAATGGAACATCAGGAAGTCCTACGCCGAGTTCGGAGGCGGGACGGATGTCGCACATGGCGACCAATTCTGATTCGTCGTTGCGACGGATCATTTCAGCATGTCGCTTTCCGATATGTCCTGCTCCTATGACAGCGAACCTGATTTTTTTGGATTGGTCGATTGCCGTCATCATTTGATCCGTTTGACTTTCTTTCCTTCCAACTTGTATTCCTGTCGGCTTTCAGGGCAAACGGCTATGCCGTTCATGTCGAATTTAAGTCGGTGTCCGTATTCGCTCATCCAACCGAGTTGCTTGGCAGGATTGCCGACTACCAGTGCGTAAGGAGGCACATCTTTAGTGACCACTGCACCAGCACCTATGAAAGCGAATTCACCGATGTTATGTCCGCATACCACCGTGGCATTGGCACCGATCGTAGCACCTTTGCCGACATGTGTCTTCAGGTAAAAATCGCGACGTGTGATGGCACTGCGAGGGTTGTTCACGTTCGTGAATACCATGGAGGGGCCGAGGAAAACATCCTCATCGCACGTCACACCTGTGTAGATGGAGACATTGTTCTGCACTTTGACGTTTCGTCCAAGTTTGACTCCGGGAGAAACTACCACGTTCTGTCCGAGGTTGCAGTTCTCGCCGATTTCAGAGCCGCTCATGACATGGCTGAAATGCCAAATCTTGGTTCCTTTTCCGATGAAGGTATTGTCGTCGATGACCGCTGTTTCGTGGCTGAAATATTCTTTTTCCATGTCTGTTGCAGACAAATTTACGAAAAGGGCGTCAAATCTAACTATATGATAATCAGGCAGAAGCGTAAAAAGCTCAGTCGAACCTATGGGCGGTTTTTCCCAGCTCGTCAGGGGGGAGTGATTTGAAATAGGCGTAAGTTCTTTCAAGTCCTACCTGTCTGCTGATTTTCGGCTCCCAACCGAGAAGTTCCTTTGCTCGTGTGATGTCAGGTTGGCGCTGTTTGGGATCGTCAGTAGGCAATGGCTTCAAGATGAGTTGTTGCTTTGCGCCGGTGAGTTTCAAGATTTCTTCTCCGAACTCACGAATGGTGATTTCATCAGGATTGCCGATGTTGACCGGCAGGTGATAATCACTGAGCAAAAGACGATAAATCCCTTCTACGAGATCATCCACGTAACAGAAAGAACGCGTTTGAGAACCATCTCCGAAAACAGTAAGGTCTTCGCCGCGAAGCGCCTGTCCGATGAATGCAGGCAGCACCCTTCCGTCGTTCAGCCGCATTCTTGGGCCATACGTATTGAAGATCCGAACGATCCTGGTTTCCAAACCATGCACGTTATGATAAGCCATCGTGATGGCTTCCTGGAATCGTTTTGCTTCGTCGTAAACACCTCTTGGTCCGATCGGATTCACATTGCCCCAGTAATCCTCGTTCTGAGGATGAACCGTCGGATCGCCATACACTTCAGAGGTGGAGGCGATCAGTATGCGCGAGCGTTTTGCTTTTGCAAGACCAAGCAGGTTGTGAATGCCCAGTGAACCTACCTTGAGCGTCTGGATCGGAATCTTCAGGTAATCGATCGGACTTGCAGGAGAGGCGAAGTGGAGGATGTAATCGAGATCGCCCGGCACGTGCACGAACTTGCTCACGTCGTGGTGGTAGAATTCGAACTCTTTCAGTTTGAAAAGATGCTCGATGTTCTTAAGGTCCCCGGTGATCAGGTTATCCATTCCGATGACGCGGTAGCCTTCAGCGATGAATCGGTCGCAAAGATGCGATCCAAGGAATCCGGCAGCGCCGGTGATCAACACGGTTTTCATATTTCTTTAAGATAGAACGGCGTCGCGCCCGATGCTGACGTAGGTGAATCCCTTCTCCTGCATCCTGCGCGGATCGTATAGGTTGCGCCCGTCAAAGATGACTGGCGATTTCATTTCAGACTTGAGTCGGTCGAATTCGGGCGTACGGAAAACCGACCATTCGGTGGCAATCACCAGGAAGTCCGCGTCTTTCAAGGCCTCATACGGGTCATTCGCGAAAGTGACGGAGTCGCCCTTGAGACGGCGAACATTGCCCATCGCCTCAGGATCATAGACGGATACTTGAACTCCCTCCGCCAGTAAAGCGTCGATCATGTAAAGGGATGGCGCCTCTCGGATATCATCCGTATCAGGCTTGAATGCCAATCCCCACATGGCGGCTTTCTTCCCTTTCAGTGCTCCTTTGTAGTGGCTGCGGACCTTGTCGACCAGCACGAGTTTTTGTTTTTCATTCACTGACATGACCGCATCCAGGATGCGAAAATCGTAACCGGCATCCACTGCGATTTTTGAAAGCGCCTGAACATCTTTTGGAAAACAGCTGCCGCCGTATCCTATTCCTGCGAACAAGAATCGTTTACCTATGCGGTCGTCGGACCCGATGCCGATGCGCACATGGTCCACATTGGCGCCCACTTTTTCACAGAGGTTGCCGATCTCATTCATGAAGGTGATTTTCATGGCAAGAAAAGCGTTGGCGGCGTATTTGGTGAGTTCCGAGGAGCGCTCATCCATGAAGAAGATCGGATTTCCCTGTCGAACAAAAGGGGAATACAATTCATTCATGATAGCACGCGCGCGTTCAGATGAAGTGCCAACCACCACACGGTCCGGCTTCATGAAATCATCCACCGCAAAACCCTCGCGAAGGAATTCCGGGTTAGAGACTACATCGAATTCCGATATGCAGTTTTTCGAAATGGCATTGCGGACCTTTTCAGCCGTTCCTACAGGTACAGTGCTTTTATTGACAATGACTTTGTAGGACTTCAACAGCGGGCCGAGTTGATCGGCAACTTGTAGGATGTATTTCAAATCGGCAGATCCGTCTTCGCCAGGAGGAGTAGGTAAGGCCAGAAAAATGATTTCGGCACCATCGATTCCCGCTGACAGGTCGGTAGTGAAGCCCAGGCGTCCTTGCTTGATATTCCGTTCGAAGAGAACGTCGAGATGAGGTTCGTAGATAGGAATCTCACCGTTCTTCAATCGTGCTACTTTCTCTTTGTCGATATCCACACACGTTACCTGATTGCCTGTTTCTGCGAAACAAGTTCCGGTGACTAATCCCACATAACCGGTTCCAACTACTGCGATCTTCATGGTGTCAGGGTCGGTTTAAGTATTCAAGTACATGCTTGATGATATGGTCCATTGTTTCATCATCCATTTCGGTGTGAATGGGTAATGACAGCACATTGGCGCAAAGCCGCTCGGTCACAGGGAAAGCGCCAGACGCATAACGATCGTCTTTGTACGCTTTCTGCAAATGAAGCGGAACAGGATAATAGATCATCGAAGGGATTTCTTTAGAAGCGAGGAACTCCCTCATTGCATTGCGATCGATGCCGTTGAGCACGAGCGTATACTGGTGGAAAACATGGTCTGAGAAAGAAGCTCTGCTTGGAATGGTCGTCTTGGGATGTCCGCCGAACGCGCGGTCGTATTTATCCGCGACGGCTCTTCGGGCTTCGGCGTAAGCATCCAGGTGTCGTAATTTGATTCTGAGTATGGCAGCCTGAATACTGTCAAGACGCGAGTTAACGCCGATTTCATCGTGATAGTATTGAACCGATTGACCGTGATTGGCGATCATGCGGATCTTCTTTGCCAATTCATCATTATCGGTATAAATGGCTCCGCCATCTCCGTAGCAGCCCAGATTCTTTGAAGGGAAGAAGGAAGTGCAACCTGCGGTGCCGATGGTGCCAGCTTTGCGTCCGGTGCCGTTACTGAAACGGTACTCGGCGCCGATCGCTTGGGCGGTATCCTCGATCACGTACAGATTGTGCTTTTTTGCCAAAGTCATCAACTCTTCCATGCGTGCACACTGTCCGAAAAGGTGCACCGGTACGATCGCCTTCGTGCGCGGCGTTATGGCCTTTTCTACGGCCTCCACATCGATGGTGAAGGTGTCAGGGTAAACATCCACCAATACCGGTTTCAATTTCAACAAACCGATCACTTCGGCAGTGGCTACGTAGGTGAAATCGGCAGTGATGACTTCATCACCAGGTTGTAATCCCAAGGCCATCATGACGATCTGCAAGGCATCGGTGCCATTGGCGCAGGGTATGACGTTTTTGACACCAAGGTATTTTTCAAGTTCAGCCTGAAACGCTTTCACCTCCGGGCCATTGATGAAGGCAGCAGAGCGGATGACGTCCAATACGGCCGTGTCGATTTCAGACTGGATTTTCTGGTACTGGCCGATCAGGTCGACCATTTGGATCCGTTTCATAGGGTATAAAAAAGGACTGCGAATATAGGGAATTCCGTAGCCCTCTTAAAACAATGTAAATCAATTAAATGCGAAGGGGGCGGGGGCAGGAATACCGATGGTTTGAATGCAGCTTGAATTTCAGGAAAGGTTATCTTTGCCCTCCGAATTGGGCTAGAAACATGGCAAAATCGAAATTCTCGAAAGAGCAATACGTGAAATGGTACGAAGAGATGCTGCTGATGCGGCGTTTCGAGGAACGTGCAGGTCAGCTGTATGGCATGCAAAAGATCAAAGGTTTTTGTCATCTGTACATCGGTCAGGAGGCGATCGTAGCGGGCGCTATGTCCGCCATCCGTCCAACCGATAACATGATCACAGCCTACCGTGACCATGCGCATGCGCTTGGCAAGGGAACCTCGGCGCGTGCTGTAATGGCTGAGCTGTACGGTAAAGCTACCGGTTGCTCCAAAGGCAAAGGTGGTTCCATGCACATGTTCGATGCGAAGAGCCGGTTTTTCGGAGGCCATGGAATCGTCGGAGGCCAGATCCCGCTCGGTGCCGGTATAGCATTCGCCGATCACTACCGTGGCAATGATTCCGTGACGCTGTGTTACATGGGCGATGGCGCCGTACGTCAAGGTGCACTGCACGAGACGTTCAACATGGCCATGACTTGGAAACTTCCGGTCGTATTCATCATCGAGAATAATAATTATGCAATGGGTACTTCGGTCGAGCGCACCAGCAATGTCACCCAGCTTTATAAGTTGGGTTCCGCTTACGATATGCCCAGTGAACCGGTCGACGGAATGTCAGTCGAAACCGTTCACGAAGCCATGGATCGTGCCGTTCAGCACGCACGTGAAGGTAAAGGCCCCTATCTCTTGGAGATGAATACCTATCGTTACAAAGGCCACTCCATGAGCGACCCTGCCAAATACCGGAGCAAAGAGGAAGTCGAGACGTATAAATCAAAAGATCCGGTCGAAGTAGTGCTGAAAACCATCATCGACAAGAAGTACGCGACTGAAGCGGAAATCACTGCCATCAATGATCGTGTCAAGGAAATCGTAGAGGACAGTGTCCGCTTCTCCGAAGAATCTCCTTGGCCTGATCCATCCGAATTGTTCACTGACGTGTACATGCAGCACGATTACCCCTATATCAAGGACTGAAATCTTTCAACTGACTGAAATGGCTGAAATAGTTCGAATGCCCAAAATGAGTGACACCATGACCGAAGGTGTTGTTGCCAAATGGCACAAGAAGGTCGGTGATGCAATAAAACCTGGTGACGTCGTCGCTGAAATCGAAACCGACAAGGCGACGATGGAATTCGAGTCCTATCAGGAAGGCACTTTGTTATATGTTGGTATCGAAGAGGGTAAAAGTGCACCGGTCGACTCCGTACTTGCCGTGCTGGGTAAACCGGGCGAAGATTTTGCCGCTCTTCTTTCTGCTGCTGCGGCCCCTGCAGCAGCAACTCCACAGCCCAAAGCCCCTCAACCTGCCGCTGCGCCGGTTGCTGCTCCAGTTGCACCAACGCCAGCACCTGTGCCGGTTGTCGCTACTCCTGTTCGTACAGAACCGGTAGCTGCACAGGTATCAGACGACTCGCGCTTGAAAGCCTCTCCGCTCGCTCGCCGACTGGCGAATGAGCGTGGAATCGATTTGCGTCAAGTGATGGGAAGCGGCGATCTTGGACGGATAGTCAAAAGGGACATCGATTGGTTCAAGAAAGACCAATTCGTTGCCTCCTCCTCGGCACCGATCCCTGGTGCTGTCACCGCTGAGAGTTTTGAAGAAGTGGCGGTATCCCAAATGCGCAAGACCATTTCTCGTCGTCTGAGCGAAAGCATGTTCACCGCGCCTCATTTTTACCTGACCATTTCCATTGACATGGATGCTGTCATTTCTGCCCGTGAGAGCATCAATGCGGTTACCGGCGCAAAAGTATCCTTCAATGATTTCGTCATCAAAGCCGCTTCAGCAGCATTAAGGCAGCACCCCAAAGTGAACTCCAGCTGGTTAGGCGATAAGATCCGAACCAACCATCATGTCAATATCGGTGTAGCGGTGGCAGTGGAGGAAGGTCTGCTGGTACCTGTTGTCCGCTTTGCTGATTCCAAGACGCTGCGTCAGATCAATGCAGAAGTGAAGTCCTACGCAACCAAAGCCAAGGAGAAGAAGCTTCTGCCATCCGATTGGGAAGGAAACACGTTCACCATCTCCAACCTCGGGATGTTCGGAATCGAAGAGTTTACGGCTATCATCAATCCCCCCGACGCCTGCATCCTGGCAGTAGGAGGGGTTTCTCAGCAGCCCGTCGTCAAGAATGGACAAGTTGTTCCCGGAAACATCATGAAAGTCACCCTCAGTTGCGATCATCGTGTTGTTGATGGTGCTACGGGATCCGAATTCCTACGCACCTTCAAGGGATTGCTTGAACATCCTGTCGTGTTGTTGGGTGAGTCATCCATCTGACCTTGTCTTTCACTCATAAAAAAAGCCGCTCTGTTGGAGCGGCTTTTTCATTTTCATCAGATGGTTCAATTCAATACCAAGCGCAGAGCACCTGAAGAAGTCTTGGTGCTGACTCTTACCATATAGATGCCCTTGGAAAGCCCGGTGCAATCGATGATATGGCTTGTTCCTTTTCCATTCGAAATGATCTTTTCCGTTCGGATGGAGTTTCCTTCCATGCCTACAATTTCCAGCGACAGATTTTCAAAGTCTCCAGCAGGAATATCCAATGTGAAAAATCCTGAAGCTGGATTCGGATACATCCGGAGCGAGCGGAGGATGTTGTCATGATCGATCCCAACGGTGAAGACGACGGAAATGGTATCGGATGCGGTACAACCGTTTTGGTCAGTAACGGTCACCCAATAGTCGCCAAACTGGCTGGTAGTAATGGTCTGTGTCGATTCGCCGGTGTTCCAATTGTATGCAAGGAATCCGCTTCCTGCATCCAGCAGTACGACCGGGGACGGAGTCGCAGTATCCGGACCGAGATAAATGCTCGGATTCGAATAAATCGTTGCAGTGACCGGCTGACGATCTTGTCCGATACAGAATGTTCCGTTCTGCAGATAATAGGTGGTGGTTTGTGTGAGGTTGTTGATCGTGTAACTGTTGCCTGCGAAAATCGGTGCTCCCCCTGTGGGCGTATCGTACCATAGTACTGTCAACGATGCCGTTGCGCTGAGGATGATACCGCCAGCGCCGCAGCGTCCCGAGTTGGATGTGGAAGGAAGTGCCGGCTGGATCGGAGTGAATGCGGTATCGGAGAAATTGTCGTTGGACGGATCAGCCTCTGCATTGTAGCTCACGGTTACATCCAAGACCACGTTACCTCCTGCCGCGGTATTGATGTTGCCCATGTTCACCTGAATGGAATCGCCAGGAGCCAGGGGGCCAGGTACAGAAGTGCTGAGTGTGCCGGTTGTATTTCCGCTCACTACAATGTTGATCGGAATGTTAGTCGCTACGTTCGGTCCGTTATTCACCAATTGAATGATTACCGGGGTGGAACTGGAAGCACATAGGCCTGTGATCGGAGAGAGGACTGCATTCACATACATATCGGTGGGGAACACCAAGGACAGACATGCTTCATCCGTGGCGCTGCATCCGAACGAGTTGGTGACCACTACCTGATAGCATCCGGAATCCGAAACAGTGATGGATTGCGTCGTTGCGCCGTTATTCCACAGATAGGAATCGAAACTTGCGCCTGCATCGAATGTAGCGGTATTTCCTTGAATTATGCTTTGGTCGCTGCCCAGGCTTACCAGTGGAAGTGGGAGAATGGTGGCAGTGACAGCTGAACGAGTGCTTTCACAGCCATTCACAACTGTTGATGCATAATAAGTCGTAGAAGCACTGAGGATCGATGGTGAATACGTATTGCCAGTAGCAATCAGGCTTCCGCCAGTCGACGCAGCGTACCAGTCGATAGCACCAGCACCAGTGGCAGTAAGCGTCGACGTTTCTCCCAGGCATACACTATCTGCGGTCGCGATCGGTGCAGCTGGAATAGGTGTTATGGTAATGAAGTTGCTGAGCGTATCGTTCGTGCGATCGTCGTCGCGGTCGGCATCGACAGATAAGTGCAAATCGATGGCTCCGCCTGCGGAAGTATTGAAAGTAGATGAGGCGTAAAGGGTGTCAGAAGCACCGGGGGCAAGAACTCCAGCGTAGGTCTGAGTGCTTGCATCACCTGTTGCAGATGAATTGACACTCCAGGTAAAACCGGATTCAGATGCATCTCCCACATTGGTGATGATCACCGTTACAGTTGCTGTGTTACTGCCGCAGGAGCCGTCAGAGGGTGCGATGACAGCAGTAGCGCTCAGATCGTGACGGGTTCCGCTGAACTCGGCTGCTCCGATATCAGGCGCAGTCAAGTCGCGTACGTTTCCATCGATATCATCCAACACCTGGCTTATAGGTAATGCCGCGCCATCGAGGATTATGGAGCTTGGGTACAAATCTGTAACCGACGAAAAGTATGGGTCAGCGCTTACGGAGTTGGAGTCAGCGGATGATGCAGATTTCCATGCTGCAAGGTCGGACGAGTTTGCTCCATTAAAAACTCCTAATACACTTCCTGCAGAGTAGAGATCGTTATGGTTGCATCGAGCGATACCGACTGTTGCAGACAGTCCGTAATCAGCGGCAGGACCAGCTCCTTTGTTACAAAGGATATTGTTCCAGATTTCATTTCCAAGACCGGTTCCGCTCACCTTCAGAGCAGGACCGGTTGCTGAATTGATGAGGTTAACGCTGTTGTAAGCGATCAGCTGGTATTCTCCATTGTCCATCCTGACTCCGATGGAGTCACTGGATTGGATGAAATTATTGCTGACGATTCCCGGAGTTCCGTTGTAACCAGAGCAATCGATCATGTTGATGCCGATGTCGACATTGCCGGAGACGCGGTTCTTCTCTACCAGCTGGTTTCTCTGCGACCGATCCAGTTCTATGCCGGTGTATTGAGCATAGGCAGAAGCGGAGGCGATGGTGTTGCCACTGATCAGCAGACTACCTTGATTACTTACCGCGATCCCTCTTCCGTATTGGTTGGTAAATGTATTGTCAGAGATCACACCTCCCGTTTCCGGATTGAGTGAGGCAAGGCCATTCATGTAAACTCCGATCGATCCGTTCAGGATAGTGTTTTCAGTGATGGTGAAATTGGAGTCGTTGGTTGGGGTTCCGAAGGAGGAGTAAACGACAGCAGCAAGACTATTGGCTACTTGGTTCTGGTCTGATCCCTTGAGTGTGCAATGGCTGATGGTGTTGAAGCAGGCTCCGCCTCTGAACTCGATGACGCGTGCATAAGGCTCGATACCGCTACGCTCCAACGTCAGATATTCGAACGTGATATGGTCTGCGCCATCCAGTCGTACAACATAGTTGGGGTTGCCAGGTGTGTTTGCTGAAGGGGCAGTCAGTTTTACCGAATCACTATTCATCGCTTCAGAACGGAACGTGATGGTGTTGGAAGCATCAGCACCATTGATAGCCGGTATGGCGAAACGTACGGTATCAATACCGCTACGCATTTCGAAGATCACTGCACCACAAATGCCATAGGTTGAAATAGCTGTGACGGCGTCCGTGATCCTTGCGAAGTCAGGACTATTTCCGCCGATGGTATAGGATCCTGCTGCAAATCTGGATGCAAGACCTCCCACGGTGAGCGTATCGTTCGTCGGATCATCGTCTGTTCCTCCGTTGGGTGAGGAGGTGAAAAAAGTGATGGATGAGGTGATGCCGGATGGGAAGTCGAACTGCCCCAGGTTCAAGGTGTCACTTTCTCCAGAAAGAATGGTCTGGATATAGGACAACTGAGTCTGTGGGTTTCCGTTGACCGACCAATCGATATTGAGCGAGTTCACATCGACCGTTCCGTAATTCGTAATGACGATGATGACATCGTTCAATCCGCCGCACAGCGGATTGGCAGGCGCTAACAAGGCAGCTACTCCCATGTCCGTGGTTTGGGATCGTACTGCGGTTGCTGATGCCAGTAGCATCAGGCAGATCGCAATCAGTGAAGTGTTTTTGATAAAGGATTTCATGGTTGGTTGATTTGGTTTTCTGTGGTGAGAGTGAATGAATCGGTCATCCTGTAAAAGATTGAAAATATAGGGAGGTATTCAACCGCCATCATGACCCGACAGGATGGGCTATCGACAAAAAGCATGTGGAAAACCTGCTTATTCAGCTTGCCCTTTGCCCTCGTTTTTCTCCTTGTAGTCGTACCGGATTTGAAAGTCCGGTTGAACTGGTATGGATGATTGCGGTTGTGTGGTTTCTGAAATTACTTCCTCACCGACCTGCTGCTCCATCGCCTCTTCGATTTCCCATTGATATACCTTTCGACGAGGACCTCTGTCTCGGTAATAGACGGCTGCAAAAAGGCCGGCCAAGCTACCAGCCAGGTGTGTTTCCCACGACTGTGTCGGATCGATAGGAAAAACTCCCCAGGCAAGTGAACCATATAGGAAAACAACCAGCAACGATACGGCGAGCAGGCGGACATCTTTTCGTAAAACGCCACTGAAAAAAAGGAACACTACGCCTCCATACACCAGTCCGCTTGCACCGATGTGATATTCTTCTCGTGCCATCAACCACACCCAAAAACCGGTGAAAATCCAGATCATAGCAATGACCCGGGTTGCTATCTGCCGGTAGAAATACCAAATACCTGTGCCCACGATCAAAAGTGGAGCTGAATTCGCCAGTAAGTGATCGATGCCGGCATGAATGAGTGGAGAAAGGAAAATGCCAAGTAGCCCATCCACGTTTCTAGGATGATTTCCCATGGAATAGGCCCTATCACCAGCCCCCTGGAAGTACCCTTCGATACACCACAATACGATTACGAAAACAGCCGGCCAGACCAGGGATTCAACGATCTGCTGACGTTGGAAGGCGATGGTATCCTGTCTTCCAATCAGGTCGGCATTGGCTGAATCCGGCTGGTTCTCTCTTGGTAATTCCACGATACCAATGTAACAGATAATGGATGGCGTCAGGAAGGAAGGTTTAAATTTGTATCCATGGTTCCGGATGGATTTCTTGAAACGAAAATCGAGTACCTGAAGGGGGTCGGTCCTCAACGGGCCGACTTGTTACGGAAGGAACTTGGCATCACCACTTTTGGAGATCTCCTTTTTCACTTTCCTTTCCGGTATGTCGATCGCACGCGATACTACACGATCCGTGAAATCACAGCCGATATGCCTTATGTACAGATCAGGGGCAGAATAACCCGGTTGGCTGTGAAGGGCGACAAGCGCAGAAAGCACCTCTCAGGTACTTTTCAAGATGACACCGGTACGCTCGAACTGAAATGGTTCCAGGGATTGAAGTGGATCATGCAGTCCTTGAAATTGAATACGGACTATGTGCTGTTCGGCAGACCATCTGTTTTCAATGGCATGTTGAATGTGGTTCATCCTGAGCTGGAAACCAAAGAGATGGCAACTGCCGAAGTTGCTACGGTTTTGCAACCGGTTTATCCCACTACGGAAAAACTGAAGGCCAAAGGGCTCGACAGCAAAGGCCTGCTCAAGCTCCAAAGACAACTCCATGGTCAACTGCCCGCTTCATTCGCTGAAAACCTTCCAGCTGAAGTCATCAGTAACTATCGTTTCCCTTCTCGCAAAACAGCCTTGAGTCAGCTCCATTTTCCTGATTCAACGGCTTCTCTTCAGCAAGCTGAATCCCGAATCAAGTTCGAGGAGTTTTTTTACATACAACTCAGATTGCTCAATCAGAAAGCCATAAGGGTGCGCAAGACTGCCGGTATGAACTTCAGTACGGTAGGAGATCAGTTCAATTCATTCTATAAAAATCATCTTCCATTCCCGCTGACCGAAGCCCAGAAGCGAGTGATCAGAGAAATCCGTACTGATTGCGGTTCAGGCAAGCAGATGAATCGGCTGCTGCAAGGAGATGTGGGTTCAGGTAAGACTGTCGTGGCGCTCTTGAGCATGCTGATCGCCTTGGACAACGGTTATCAGGCTTGTATGATGGCGCCCACCGAGATCCTCGCAGCTCAGCATGCTGAATCCATCAATCAGCTGTTGCAGGGGACCGGTCTGAGTTGTAGCCTTCTTACCGGATCCACGCGCACAGCCGAAAGGAAAAAGATACTGGAAGGGATAGGTGAAGGAAGCATACGGTTGTTAGTAGGGACACATGCGCTCATCGAAGATCGAGTCCGTTTCAAGGAACTGGGTTTTGTGGTGATCGATGAGCAACATCGTTTCGGCGTCGAACAACGTGCTCGACTTTGGGAGAAGAATGAATTGGCTCCTCACATCTTGGTGATGACCGCTACGCCGATACCTCGCACGCTAGCCATGACCTTGTATGGCGACCTCGATGTGTCAGTCATCGATGAGTTGCCACCCGGACGCAAGCCGGTCAACACCGTTCATCGATCTGAAACCAACCGGCTGCAAGTATGGCAGTTTCTAAAGAGTGAGGTGATGAAAGGCCGACAAGCTTATATCGTTTATCCGCTCATTGAAGAATCGGAGAAATCGGATCTGAACAACCTCATGCAAGGATATGAGGCGGTTTGTAAGGATTTTCCTGCACCTGCTTTCAGGGTCAGCATCGTACATGGTAAGATGAAACCTGCAGACAAAGATTTCGAGATGGATCGCTTCAAGCGGGGAGAAACCCAGATCATGGTGGCAACAACTGTAATCGAAGTGGGCGTGAATGTCCCGAACGCTTCGGTCATGGTGATTGAAAATGCAGAGCGCTTCGGTCTTTCCCAATTGCATCAGTTGCGGGGTCGTGTCGGTCGCGGTGCCGAGCAGTCCTATTGTATTCTCATGACCTCCGCCAAATTGGGGAACGATGCCAGACAGCGCATTCGTACCATGTGCGAAACCAACGACGGCTTCCGAATCGCTGAAACCGATTTGCAATTAAGAGGGCCAGGCGATGCAGAAGGCACCCGGCAGAGCGGTGTACTTGACCTACGGCTTGCCGATCTGGGCAGGGATGCGGCGCTGATTCCTCCTGCCCGGGAGGCTGCAGCCCGATTATTGGAGGTGGACCCCGGACTCTCACGTCCTGAACACGTGTCCATTCGCATGCAACTGGAGGATATGTTGCGAGCCTCTGGTAGCTGGGGCCGGATCAGTTGACGTGGGAAAATCGGAATAGATTATCTTTGGGAACTTCCTATCCGCTATGAAAATCTCCTACAACTGGCTCAGTACGTATCTTCCACTGGAAGGCCTTTCTCCTGAAAAAATCAGCATTATGCTCACGCGATGCGGACTTGAAGTGGAAGGGATGGAAAAGTTTCAGTCTGTCAAGGGCGGACTCGAAGGTTTAGTTGTCGGTAAAGTCCTCAGCTGTGATCGACATCCCAATGCCGATAAACTGAGCCTCACCACTGTCGATGTCGGATCAGGAACGCCGCTTCAGATCGTGTGTGGAGCACCGAATGTGGCTGCCGGACAGACTGTCGTTGTTGCTCCAGTCGGCACGACAGTGCATCCTGCAGCAGGAGAACCTTTTGAAATTCGTAAATCCAAAATTCGCGGAGAGCTGTCCGAGGGAATGATCTGTGCAGAGGATGAAATCGGACTGGGAGCATCGCACGCCGGTATACTCTTACTTCCGGATCACTTGGCCCCTGGCACCTTGGTAAGAGATCATTTCAAGGTGGAAGACGATACGGTTTTTGAAATCGGATTGACTCC
>JBJTRB010000166.1:0-3718 GCA_046075925.1 Bacteroidota bacterium
ATCTTCTCAGGAGCAAAGCTCACGCGACCTATAGAAGCGTGAACGATACCTACCTTGTCTACTTTGAAGGCGATCTTACCACCTTTTACATCGTTGATAGCGGCTGTTACATCGTTGGTAACAGTACCTGTCTTGGGGTTAGGCATCAGGTTACGAGGACCGAGCACCTTACCAAGCTTACCGACTTTACCCATACAAGAAGGCATGGTGATGACGACATCGATGTCAGTCCATCCGCCTTCGATTTTCTGGATGTATTCATCCAGTCCAACGAAATCGGCACCAGCTTCTTTGGCTTCGGCCTCTTTGTCCGGGGTACAGAGTACCAACACCTTTTTGGTCTTGCCCGTGCCGTGAGGAAGCGTTACGACACCGCGGACCATCTGGTTGGCTTTACGGGGATCGACGCCGAGACGGATGCTCAGGTCGACGGATGCATCGAATTTGGTGGTAGTGATGTCCTTCACCATTTTCGAAGCTTCGGCAACTGAATAGGACCTTGACTGGTCCACTTTTGACAGTGCCAATTTTCTTTTTTTACTGATTCGTGCCATTTAAGAACGTTTTTGAAGTACATGCGGGTTTGAGACGATCTCGCCCTCCTTCGGTTGGACAATATACTGGCGGCCTGAGCCGATCAGTCGATTTAATACGTCACTTAGAAAGGACGCTGGCCTTCCACGGTGATACCCATACTGCGTGCCGTACCTGCAACCATGCTCATGGCTGATTCGATAGTGAAGCAGTTAAGATCGGGCATCTTGCTTTCAGCAATCTTACGGACATCATCCCAGGACACCTTACCTACTTTGTTACGGTTAGGCTCTTTGGAACCGCCTTTGAGCTTTGCGGCATCCATCAACTGCACAGCAGCTGGAGGAGTCTTGATGATGAATTCGAAAGACTTGTCGGTATAGACCGTGATGACAACGGGAAGAACCTTACCGGCTTGGTCCTGCGTGCGAGCATTGAACTGCTTGCAGAACTCCATAATGTTGACACCCTTAGCACCGAGGGCAGGACCGATAGGAGGAGCCGGATTGGCGGCACCGCCTTTGACCTGTAATTTGATGAATGTGCTTATTTCTTTTGCCATGGCGAATTTACGTTGGAGGCCCGGAATGCTGCTGACGAAGTGGAAGCCTACGCCATCAGAAACCAGGATGGTTATTCTTTTTCTACTTGCATATAACTCAACTCAAGAGGGGTCTTACGTCCGAAGATCTTGACCATGACCTTGAGTTTCTTTTTCTCTTCGTTGATTTCTTCAATGATACCGGTGAAGGTGTTGAATGGACCATCGATCACTTTGACCGACTCACCCACTACGTATGGAACGCTGACCATCGCTTCGCTATCGGCCAACTCATCCATTTTACCCAGGATGCGATTGACTTCGGATTGACGCAATGGAACCGGTGCTTCACCCTTTGGACCTAGAAAGGAGATCACGCCAGTGATGTTCTCGATGATGTGCGGAATCTCTCCGATAAGTGACGCCTCCAAGAGGACATACCCGGGAAGGATGCTGCGCTCCTTGGTGGACTTCTTACCGTTCTTGATCTGAACGAACTTTTCAGTAGGAATGAGCACCTGAGCCACGTAGTCGTTCAGCTTCAGACGGTTCACTTCCGATTCGATGTACTGCTTGACCTTCTTCTCTTTTCCGGCGATTGCACGTACGACATACCACTTCCGGCCCGTATCCTTGGGCTGAACTTGAGGGGTATTTACTGTGGTTGCAGTCATGATTCTGTTTCTGTTTATCAAGCAATCATGTTATAGAACAGATTCATGATACCGGTGAATCCCAAATCCATAGCGAAGACAACCAAGCCGATCATCAGCGTGGCCACCATGACCACGACGACACTGCTCTGAAGTTCCTCCCATGTGGGCCAGGACACCTTTTCGACGAGCTCCCGGTAGCTTTCCTTGATGTATGCGGAGACTTTGCTCATTGCTTGTTTTTTAACCTCCTGAATTGTGAGCCGCCGGAGGAGATTGCGGTCGGCGGAAGCACGGGTGGAGAGACTCGAACTCCCAGCCAACGGTTTTGGAGACCGCTACTCTACCAATTGAGCTACACCCGTGTATGGCACTTACAGACAGCGAACGGTTTCATGCCGTCCGCTGTCTGTACGTAACCTCTTACTGATGGATCAATTACTTGATGATTTCAGTCACCTGACCTGCACCTACGGTACGGCCACCTTCGCGGATAGCGAAACGAAGACCTTTATCCATAGCTACTGGCTGGATCAATACAACCGTGATTGTGACGTTATCGCCAGGCATTACCATTTCACGTCCTTCTGGGAGCGTGATCTCACCGGTAACGTCGGTCGTACGCAGATAGAACTGAGGGCGGTATTTGTTGTGGAAAGGAGTGTGGCGTCCGCCTTCTTCTTTCTTCAACACGTAGATTTCAGCTTTGAAATCGGTGTGAGGCTTGATGGAACCAGGCTTCGCGATGACCATTCCACGACGGATATCGGTCTTTTCGATACCACGCAGCAACAGACCAACGTTATCGCCAGCTTCACCACGGTCAAGGATCTTACGGAACTTTTCGACACCGGTAACGGTAGACTTCATGCTCTGCTCCTGCATACCGATGATTTCCACGTCTTCGCCGGAGTTGATTACACCGCGCTCGATACGGCCGGTTGCAACGGTACCACGACCAGTGATCGAGAACACGTCTTCAACAGGCATGAGGAAAGGCTTCTCGACTTCGCGAGGAGGAACCGGAATGTACGTGTCGACAGCTTCCATCAACTGCATGATGGTGTCAACCCACTTGGGATCGTTGTTCAAACCACCCAGAGCCGAGCCACGGATGATAGGAGTGTTTGCACCGTCGAACTCATAGAAAGAGAGGAGGTCGCGGACTTCCATTTCAACGAGGTCAAGCAGTTCAGGATCGTCAACCATGTCCACTTTGTTCAGGAACACGACGATTTTAGGTACACCCACCTGACGGGCAAGCAGGATGTGCTCGCGGGTCTGAGGCATCGGACCGTCGGTTGCTGCAACAACAAGGATAGCACCGTCCATCTGCGCGGCACCCGTTACCATGTTCTTCACATAGTCGGCGTGACCTGGACAGTCAACGTGTGCGTAGTGACGGTTAGCCGTCATGTATTCAACGTGAGCGGTATTGATAGTGATACCACGCTCTTTCTCTTCCGGTGCGTTGTCGATAGAATCGAAGGAACGCTTCTCGGAGAGACCTTTCTCAGCCAACACCGTGGTGATGGCGGCCGTCAACGTGGTTTTACCGTGGTCGACGTGACCGATGGTACCGATGTTGACGTGAGGTTTAGTCCTTTCAAATTTCTCTTTTGCCATTTTTCAGTAGAGGTTATAGGTTATTGATAATCTAGATTTGGTTAGTACATATTGGAAGAGCCGTATGCGGATGGAAGCTCCGCATGCGACTGTTCTTGAGCCAATGACCAGGATCGAACTGGTGACCTCATCCTTACCATGGATGTGCTCTACCAACTGAGCTACATTGGCTGATTCATTATTTGACGCGATCAGACTAGCCAGGTCTGTCGGTCACTTGGAGCGGAAGACGGGGCTCGAACCCGCCACCCTCAGCTTGGAAGGCTGATGCTCTACCAAATGAGCTACTTCCGCCTTTCGTTCCAGGATTTTTAAGGGGCCGTGAAGTTCGGAGTTTTTTCCGTGATTCACAACACCTTGACTG
>JBJTRB010000167.1:0-2062 GCA_046075925.1 Bacteroidota bacterium
AACGAAGATTATTCCCAGGTTGCCGGTTTCGAGGTGGGCGCGGACGATTATATCACCAAACCGATCAAGCCAAGGGTGCTGGTGTCCAGGATCCATGCTTTGCTTCGTCGTGTACGCACAACCAGCGAAGCGGCTGTTCCAGCCGATACCCATCAGATGGTAGTAGGGGATCTGCGCATCGATCGTGAACGATACGTCGTATGGAAAAACGAAGTGCGACTCGAATTACCAAGAAAGGAATTCGAATTGTTGTCACTGTTGGCATCCAAGCCCGGAAAGGTTTTTACCCGCGAGGAAATCCTCGATAGGGTATGGGGTAATGAGGTGGTCGTGGGCGACAGGACCATCGATGTGCACATCCGTAAACTTCGCGAAAAGCTCGGCGAAGAGCTCATCAAGACGGTGAAAGGAATCGGCTATAAATTCGATTTCTAAGATCCATAGCAAGTGAAATCCATACATGGCATATAAGAACCCGACACCTCGTAAACTCGCGCTCATTGCTGCGTTCGTAACAGCTTGTATCGTGCTGCTGGTCGAGTACTTGACGGGTTATGCAGGATTTCTACAGAAGGACTGGGTATCGATGCCGTTCGCCTTCATCATCGCCTTTGCTACGACTTTCTTCGTATTCCAATATTTTCTTGAGGTATTCATTTACAGGAAGATCAAACTGATCTACAAGACCATCAGTACGTTCAAAGAGTCGAAAGCGAAGACCATCGAGCAGTTGGATCTTTCCGAGGATATCATCGGGAATGTGAACAAGGAAGTGGTTGCCTGGCAGGAAGGCCAGTCGAAAGAAATCGCCGAACTGAAGCGCATGGAGAATTTCCGAAAGGAATTCCTGGGGAACGTTTCACATGAATTGAAAACGCCTTTGTTCAGCATTCAAGGGTATATCCATACGCTGTTGGACGGTGCATTGGATGACCCGGAAGTGAACTCCCACTACCTGAATCGTGCAGCCAGGTCGGTAGAGAGATTGTGCATGATCGTCGAAGACCTCGAATCGATTTCAAAAATGGAAAGCGGGGAGATGCTCATCGAGCAGCGACCGTTCGACATCCATGATCTGGCCAAAGATGTTTTCGATTCGTTGGAGTTAAGGGCTCGCGAACGCAACATCCGCTTGGGTTTCAAAGAAGGAAGCGATCGTCATTTCCTGGTGATGGCTGATAAGGACAGGATTCGTCAGGTACTGCTCAACCTCATTGTCAACTCCATCAAGTATGGAAAAACCGAAGGCAGTACGCTCGTCGGTTTCTATGATATGGATGAAAAGGTGCTTGTCGAAATCACAGATACCGGACTTGGCATCGAACCACAGCACTTGCCACGTATTTTCGAGCGATTTTATCGCGTGGACAAAAGCCGTTCTCGTGAGCAGGGAGGCACAGGACTCGGATTGGCGATTGTGAAGCACCTGATTGAAGCACATAAGGAGAGCATCAATGTCCGAAGTTCCTATGGGGTCGGTACGACATTCACGTTCACCCTTCGTAAATCCGACTGATACGGATTCTTTTCACTTTCATTCCAGATTCGGGAAACTATCTTTGAGCTATGAAAATCAGCTCAACCGTTTCAATTTTTGCATCGTTCGCTATTCTGATTGTCGGCATCATCTCTTGCCAAGACAAGCAGACTTCTCCTGAATCCTTTCTTTCCATCGCTTTGACAGATGCCCCGGGCGACTTTGATAGCGTTTTGGTGAACATCGTCGGCGTAGAAGTGCATACCGATGCAGGTGGTTGGCAATCCCTTGCAGTCGATTCCGGCAAGTATGATTTACTGTCGCTGCAAAACGGTATTGATACGGTGTTGGCTACTCCTCACTCCGTTCCTTCCGGACTGATCAGTCAGGTACGTTTGATCCTTGGCGATTCCAGTACTGTAGTTGTAAACGGCGTTTCCTATCCGCTTGCATTGAGTAGCCAGGACGAGACGGGATTGAAATGCAACCTACACGACACGTTGCAACCGAATACGACTTACGAGATCTTGTTGGATTTTGATGCCGACCGTTCCATCGTACAACAAGGAAACGGCGTCTACCGCC
>JBJTRB010000168.1:0-8874 GCA_046075925.1 Bacteroidota bacterium
CGGCAAGATATCCGCCGAGTCCCATCGCAATGGAACCGGCTACGATCTCTGCCAGTCCGGCTGCGAGTACGATTCCATTGTCTGTCACAGCGCCACTTAATCCGGCAGCGAGTGCAAAAGGTACGGTAAGGCCGTCCGCCATGCCGATGACGATATCCCGTACCGTTTCCGATTGCTGAAAATGTTCCTCGGAATGTGGTCGGTCGTGGTGCAGATGAATATCCATGTCTTCGATTGAAATTGGAGATGAAAAATAGAAGTAAAGCACAAGCCATGCAAACCTGAAAGGCGATTCGCCTGGATTCTCCATTGATTACCTTTGGCAGGTAAAGCCATCCAACTGAAATGCCCGTCTATCTCGACCACAATGCCACAACGCCGTTGCTACCGGAAGTCCTGGAAGCGATGCTTCCCTTTTTCCGGGAGGAGTTCGGGAATGCGTCCAGCCGCACGCATGCATGGGGTTGGCGCGCAGCGGCACATATAGATACTGCACGCGAGGCAGTCGCAGCATTGATCGGCGCAGAACCGGACGAGATCGTATTCACATCGGGGGCTACCGAGTCGATCAACCTGGCCTTGAAAGGAACCTTCGGCGTGTACAGACACCAACGACCCGCCATCGTGGTAGCAGCCACCGAACACCGTGCGGTGTTGGAGACGTGCGAACAATTGCAAACAGCAGGAGCAGAAATCCTGACAGTGCCCGTGCTGAGTGACGGGCTCATCGACTTGCAACTGCTCAAAGAAACCGTTTCCGAGAGGACGTGGATGGTGGCTGTCATGGCTACGAACAATGAAACAGGTGTCGTACAGCCCATTCGCGACATTGCTGCCATCGCCCATGAAAAAGGAGCGCTTTTCTTTTCCGATATCACCCAGGCTCCCGGACGCTTGCGTATCGATGTCAATGAGGAAGGGATCGACCTTTGCAGCCTTTCCGCCCATAAGTTCCATGGGCCGAAAGGAGTCGGCGCGTTATTTCTGCGCAGAAAAAATCCACGCGTATCGCTAAAAGCGGAAATCACAGGTGGCGGACAAGAGCATGGTCGACGTAGCGGCACGCTGAATGTACCGGGCATCGTAGGAATGGGAGCTGCCGCACGAATCGCGCACCGCGATTGGTGGGAAGATGCCCAACACATCTCCACGCTGCGTGTCCAATTGGAGCAAAGCCTCCTGGATCTCGGTGGGATCACAGTAAACGGTTCAACGCGATTCCGTTTACCCAATACGAGCAACCTCTGCTTTCACGGTATCAATGCCGGTGAACTCATGCGGAAACTACCGGACATCGGAGTGGCAACCGGTAGCGCGTGTTCTTCAGCCGAAGAAAAACCTTCACATGTGCTTACTGCCATGGGCTTACAGGAAGAGGCCTCCTCGTCGATACGTTTTTCATTAGGAAAAACGACGACTGAAGTAGAAATCCTGGAAGCGATCGACAAGGTGACAGCAGCGGTGCATGCGCTACGCAACCGTGCTTGAAGCTAGGGATTGAAATACAGCGACTGTGCGTATCAACTGTACTTTCAGCCGGCACTGTTAAGATAACGGGCTACTCGAGCAGCCCAATCCCGCGGTGTAAAGCGATTCGTGAAGGCGAAAAATTTATTGACGAATCCGTGTACCACTACTCCCCTTCCCTTTTTCATAGCCTCGTATCCGAACGCTGCCACCTCGTCAGAGGTGGGTAGCTTTTTACCGTTCATCAATCTGCTGGACTCCATGTTAGCTGCCTCCTTGAAATTGCTACTGGTGGGTCCGGGACACAGGGTGGTAACCTTAACTCCAGTTCCTTCCAACTCGATACGAAGCGCTTCACTGAAACTGAGCACGAATGATTTGGTGGCGTAATACACCGCCATCAGCGGACCGGGTTGAAATGCTGCCAAGGAAGAAACATTGAGGATGCGTCCATAGCCCCGGCTGATCATCCCGGGAAGAAAGAAACGAGTCAACATCGTCAATGCTCCGATATTGACTGCTATCATACCGGAAATCTTTTCAGGATCTGCTTCGGCAAAGCTCGACAGGTCACCGAAACCGGCATTGTTCACCAAATGGTCGACCTTCAACCCTTTCGCATCACACCATGCGTGGATGGCTGCAGCTGCTGTGTCGGCAGACAAATCAACGGCCAGCACGTGGGCTGTCACTCCGAAAGATTTCTCTATGTCAGCGGATAATGCTTTCAGTATTTCGGCATTGCGTGATACCAACACCAACTCATCCCCGTTGCGAGCTGCGACTTTCGCTAATTCCAATCCGATGCCAGACGAGGCGCCGGTGATCAATGTCAATGCCATGAACGTAGTGTTAGCTAACCTTTTCCAGATGAACCACCTCGTTGTCGATCAACCTGACACTTCCCAGGTTCGCAGCGATAAAACTTCTGGTGTGCCTGGATGCTCTGCTTTCGGTAACCGGCAAAAGCGTTTCAGCGTCGGCCACCTCGAGATATTCGACGCGGATATGACCCGATGATTCAATCATCCTGACAGCTTCATCTTTCAGTTCAGCAAGCGGTCGGTTTTCATGATGATCACGGATGTGTTTTAACGCCCGGTAAATGACCGGAGCTTCTGCACGCTCGGCTGCAGTCAAACGGACATTTCTGGAACTCATCGCCAGCCCGTCCTCTTCCCGACAAGTAGGACAACCTACGATCTGAACAGGCAGCCCCAGCTGACTGACCAAGGTGCGGATCACTGCCAGTTGTTGAAAATCTTTCTCTCCAAAATAGGCTACGTCCGGACGGACGATATCAAACAGTCGATGAACAACCTGCATCACACCTTGAAAGTGACCTGGACGATGCGCGCCTTCCATGACGGTGCCTAAAGCCCCTAAATCGACAGCGGGACCGGTTGAACGAGCTTGTT
The DNA here is from genome assembly GCA_046075925.1 of Bacteroidota bacterium. Lineage (GTDB taxonomy): Bacteria > Bacteroidota > Bacteroidia > AKYH767-A > 2013-40CM-41-45 > Pollutiaquabacter. The sequence goes on from JBJTRB010000168.1 coordinate 2,886, forward strand.
GGTTAGGATAAATTTCATCCTCCGAAGGAGCAAACAGGATATCCGTGGATACCGACTCCAACAGCGCCATATCCGATTCAAGGGTGCGGGGGTAGCTGGAAAGGTCGCTTGCATTGTTGAACTGTGTGGGATTCACGAAGATGGATACCACAACAGCTTGATCTTCCCGTTTAGCCCTTTCAACCAAAGAAAGGTGACCGGCGTGCAAAGCCCCCATAGTGGGAACAAAACCAATCCGCTGGCCATTTTGCCTCAAAAACTCGGTTTCATCCCTTAAATACTCCGCATCATCAAAATGTTCCATATGGTTTTATATTATCAATTCTTGATTTGATTGGCTTTTTAGCGTTTCTTTCTTGCTATTTGCCAGTCAATTAACTCGATTCGGGGGTAATTTTATTGTCAAAAAAGAGCAGGTTAGGCCAACCCAGGGAATGAAAGGTTGAAGAATTAGCTTATAATATGTATCTTTGTTATGTTGTTTAACCTGACTTTCTGACCTGATGAAGAACGCGAAAGTACTATTCGTTTCCCAAGAGATCACACCGTTTTTAGAACATACTGAAGTGGCGAACGTTGCTCGCCGACTTCCGCAAGGTGTGCAAGAAAAGGGGCGCGAGATTCGCACCTTCATGCCACGATTCGGTCTCATCAACGAAAGAAGAAACCAGCTCCACGAAGTCATCCGCCTTTCCGGCATGAACCTGATCATCGATGACAGCGATCATCCGCTGATCATCAAAGTCGCTTCCATCCAGAGCGCACGCATGCAGGTCTATTTCATTGATAACGAGGAGTATTTTCAGAGGAAAATGATTTTCCGGGATGCCAAGAAGAAGTTCTTCAAGGACAACGAAGACCGGATGATTTTCTTCTGCCGTGGCGTTTTGGAAACCGTGAAAAAGCTGGGCTGGTCGCCTGACGTGATTCATTGTCATGGTTGGATGACCTCCCTGATCCCTTTCTTCGTAAAAACGGGTTACAAGGACGAGCCGATGTTCCGCAATTCCAAGGTGGTGTATTCCTCCTATTTGCAGGACATGGAAGAGACCTTCAGTCCAAACCTGGCCAAGAAACTGAAAATGGATGGCGTTTCTGCTGACGACGTCAAGCTGTACAAAGAACCCAGCATGGCCAACATCCACTTGGCTGCCATGAAACTCAGCGATGGTGTGATCAAAGGTTGTGAAGGAAAAAACACATCCATCGACAATTTCCTTAAAAAAGCAGGAAAACCTGTTCTCAATTACCAACCTTTCGATGAGGATGGTAACTTCGTCACGGCATGCTCCGATTTCTACGACGAGGTATTGATGCAGGAACCCGAAATGGCATAATGATGCCTGACCATCCTGTTGAGCCGAGTTCCGGCTCGATATCTACCCTTTCCCACTATTCTCTATCCTTTCACACGGTGAACCGATTCTTGCGTCCACTGCTGTTGATCGTGGTGCTATTTCTTGGTTTCGGGTGCAAGGACCCCGATGAACTTGGACTGGAAGTACTTCCAGAATCCGATCAATTAGGGATGGTGAAAACCGATACGTTTACCGTACTGGCACGTACGGTCAAAGAAGACTCCTTGCGCAGCGATGAGCTTTCCACACAGTTGGTTGGGAGCTACGTCGACCCTGAATTCGGTTTGTCCGAAGCCGAGGCATACGCACAGGTATTACTTCAAGGCACTCCTAATTTCTCTTCGTTGGCCGTCACTGACTCATTGGTCTTACGACTCTTTTACAAGGGATATTACGGGGACACCAATTCACAACAGGTTCTTTCCGTCAATCGGCTGACTGAAGATCTTTCCATAGACAGCACTTATTTCAGCAACCGTAGTTTCGCCACCGAAACCACGCCACTGGGAAGTATCACTTTCCAACCTCGACCCAATACCAAAGTGGTAGTGGATTCCGATACCGTGGCCCCACAAATCCGGATAAGTCTCAGCCAGGTATTGGCCGATAGCATCGTCAGCTTGAATGGTTCCGATACGCTTGCCACCAATGAAGCATGGACATCTTTTTTCAAAGGGATCAAGTTGTCGACCAACACTGCCAGCGGAATAAGCAACGGTTGCATCAGCTACTTCGACCTATTCGGTTCCCGTATGACGCTTTACTACCGCGACACCATCAATATCCAGAAAACCTACACCTGGGCATTGACAGGCGCAAAAACCAATCTGTTCCGCCACGACTATACTGGCTCCACATTGGATGCGCAATTGCGCGATTCCTCCTATACCGACAGCCTCGTTGCCGTCCAAGCGATGGCAGGCGTGAAAACACGCATCGACATCCCGCATCTCAGTCATTTGAAAGACTCAGGTAACGTGGTCGTGAACCGTGCCGAATTGAAGATCACCTTGAAAGCAGGATCCTCCACAACCTATCCTGCTCCTTCCTCCATGATAATAGTTGCCTTGGACTCAGCCGGTACAAGTTATTTCCCAGCTGATTATTTCGAATCCTCGAGCTTTTTCGGAGGAAGTGTTTCCGGTCAGACCTACACGTTCAATCTGACTCGACAGATCAACCGGATACTTTCTGGTCAAACAGGTAACTACGGATTTTATCTTGTCGTAACAGGTTCTTCCATCCAGGCCAGCCGAGCGCTGTTAGGAAGCGGAACCAATACCTCCTACCCCATTCGATTGAATCTTTACTACACACGACTTCCCTGACACCAACAACCACTCCTGACCCATGTGTGGAATAGTCGCTTACATCGGCCCCCGCGAGGCCTACCCGATTCTCATCAAAGGTCTGCTGCGCCTTGAATACAGAGGTTACGACAGTGCCGGTATCGCCATTCTTAAGGACGATTTGAAAGTCTATAAGAAGGCGGGGAAAGTATCCGAACTTCACAACTTCGCTAAACAGCAGGACATCGCCGGTCACATCGGCATGGGTCATACCCGTTGGGCGACACACGGTGAACCGAATGATCGCAATGCGCATCCGCATTACTCACAGTTGGGCAAGTTCGCCATCATCCACAATGGTATCATCGAGAACTATGCATCCATAAAAACCGAGCTTCAAAAGCGAGGTCACGAATTCCGCAGCGATACTGACACCGAGGTGTTGGCTCACTTGATAGAGGATATCTATGAGAATGGTAACGTCTCACTCGACGAGGCGGTCCGTTTGGCACTCGGAGAAGTGATCGGCGCCTACGCCATCGTTGTGCTTTCCAGAGAGCATCCTGGTCAGCTCATCTGCGCACGCAAAGGAAGTCCCATCGTAATGGGAGTCGGTAAGGAAAAGGGAGAGTACTTCGTCGCGTCCGACGCCACACCCATCATCGAGTACACGAACAACGTCATTTACCTTAACGATGGCGAAATGGGCCTGATCCAGGATGGCGAGCTCATTGTCAAGACCATTGAAAACCAGGTTAAGACACCTTACGTCCACGAACTGGAGTTGAAATTGGAGCAACTGGAAAAAGGCGGCTTCGACCACTTCATGTTGAAGGAGATCTATGAGCAGCCCCGTTCCATCTGGGACAGCATGCGTGGCAGGATCGATGCCGACAAAGGTTTCCTGCGTCTGGGTGGTATTAACGAGTACGAAAAGAAATTCGCCAATGCACGCCGCATCTTGATCATCGGCTGTGGCACTTCCTGGCATGCCGGGCTGGTAGCCGAATATCTTTTCGAAGAATTGGCGCGCATCCCGGTCGAGGTGGAATATGCCTCCGAGTTCCGTTACCGCAATCCTGTCATCACTGAAGAGGACATCGTGATTCCGATTTCACAATCAGGAGAAACAGCGGATACCCTCGCAGCCATCGAATTGGCGAAAGCCAAAGGAGCGCTCATCTTCGGTGTATGCAATGTTGTCGGATCTTCCATTCCTCGCGCTACCCACGCCGGAGCTTATACGCATGCAGGTCCTGAGATCGGCGTCGCTTCCACCAAAGCCTTTACTGCACAGGTTACCGTGCTGACGCTGATGGCACTTCAAATAGCCCGTCATCGTGGAACGATCACCGATTCCCGCTTTCATCAGTTACTGAACGAACTGGAAGCGCTTCCGGAAAAGGTAGAACGTGCATTGAAGACGAATGAGTTGGTTATCGACATCGCTGAGCAGTTCAAAGACGCACATAACTTCCTTTACCTGGGTCGCGGCTATGGTTTCCCTGTCGCGCTCGAAGGCGCTTTGAAATTGAAAGAGATCTCCTACATACACGCCGAAGGTTATCCTGCGGCTGAAATGAAACATGGACCGATTGCTCTGATCGACGAGGAGATGCCTGTCGTTGTGATCGCCAACAAGAACGAGACCTACGAGAAGGTGGTGAGCAACATCCAAGAGGTGAAAGCGCGAAAAGGGAAAATCATCGCCATCGTAACAGAAGGAGATACCACGGTTAAAAAGATGGCGGATTACGTCATCGAAATCCCGGAGACGGACGATACGCTTGTCCCTATCGTATCCGTAGTTCCTTTACAATTGCTCTCTTACCACATCGCCGTGATGCGAGGTTGCAACGTAGACCAGCCGAGGAATCTGGCGAAGAGTGTCACTGTGGAGTAGTTCCGGTTGGCGGTTGGCAGTTGGCGGTTGGCAGTTGGCCATTTGCATGACCATGAAGTGTACCGAAGGTTCTACTTCATCGGTGGGTCAGCACCTCAACGGCAGCGGCTATTTTGTAAAAGACCCAGTTGAATACGCGACAGTCCTTGCAGCGCATCGGCCGAACGCAATTCGTAAGATTCAAGATTACCTGCTAACGGCACCATCGATGGGAGACGCATACGATTGTAGTCTTCCATCGAATTGCGCAGGGAGTTCCAATCTTTTTGCACCAAAGAATCGTCAGCAATGGCTGTCCGGATTAATGATTCACCGATCAACAGATTCCGTGCTTCGTAATCAGCGGGCAATTCGTTTTCGCCCACCTCCGTCCGAAGTATGAATTGCTTAATGCGTATACACAGAGAATCTATAGTACGTGATTCATTCACCAATGCGAGTCCTGAATCCGGATTACAAAGTTCCCTCTCGTGCTGTAGCAGTTGTTCTTGAAGATAATAATCTTGCGTCAACTTATCTTGTATACGTTGTTGAGCGCTATTTGACCTGACCAGTGTTAGAAAGAGTCCGCAGCTCATCAAAATGACCAATGAGGTCACGATCACCTGTTCCTTATTTTCGGTTCGACGGATATTTGTGAAGAAGTAAATCGGAGCATAGAGGAAAATGATGGTCAGAATCGAAACCAGTCCGAGCATGTTCGCTCCGGGCCAGTGCATGATCTTGAACCAAACGCCCAGACTCAGCATGATTCCCGATAGGATGCCGGCAATGACAATTACACGGTCTTTGATCTCTTTTCGCTCTTTGATGCGTAAAGTAAGTAGTAAAGGAAGAAAGAATAAACTAAACAAAATTACACTCAGTCCGATGCAGACAGATGCTCCGGGCGCATGCAGGAATTTGAAAACGATCCCAATAGCCATGAACACCGATGCTAATACGCCACTACTAATCATGATTTTTTTCATCTTGTAATAATTTTTGAAGGTGAGCAGAGAATTTGCTTCCTCTTCCAGCTCCTTGAGATCATCCTTGTAAAAGCGGATGATGACCGAGTCATAGAATCGCCCGAAGTCTCCGTTTTCTTCGAGTTCATTTTCAATGATGCAACAAATATGATCCAGAAGGTTGGATCTCAAGTCCTCCATCACGATGCCACGACGTTGGATGTCATCTAGTATGAATTCGATTTGTTTGTCGCTGAGGCGATACATCAAGCCAAATCCGTTTTAATATCGAGCAGGAATTTCATCGTGCGCATGAAGTCGGCGAATTCCGATATTTTCTCTTCACCGGTCGTTCTTCCTTTCGGGGTGAGCGAATAATATTTCCGCACTCGTTTTCCGATGTGTTCCGTTTCCGTGATCAGAATTCCTTCCGCTTCCAATGCATGTAGCGTGGGATAGAGGGCACCTTCTGTCAGCTGGATTTTTTCG
>JBJTRB010000169.1:0-6959 GCA_046075925.1 Bacteroidota bacterium
TGGACTCGTCATCGCCAACGAAGGCGCTAACTTCTCAGCAGGCGCCAATTTGGGTATGGTATTCATGATGGCCACTGAACAGGAATTCGATGAGATCGATATGGCGGTCCGTGCATTCCAAAGCATGAACATGCGCGTCCGCTATTCTTCGGTTCCGGTCGTGGTAGCACCACACGGACTCACGCTTGGAGGCGGATGTGAAATGACCTTGCACGCCGATCGTGTTGTTGCAGCTGCAGAAACATATACTGGTCTGGTCGAATTCGGAGTGGGACTAATTCCCGGAGGCGGAGGTTCGAAAGAGTTCGCACTTCGTGCCAGCGATGCCTACGCCGATGGTATTATAGATGAGAACATCCTCAAGCAATTTTATCTCACCATCGGAATGGCCAAAGTGTCCTCATCGGCCCAGGAGGCCTTTTCGATGCGCATCCTGCGTCGTGGACTCGACGAAGTGGTGGTGAATCCATCCAGACGTATCCAGCGCGCAAGGCAGGCGGTGGTTTCCATGAGTAATCTTGGCTATACCCGTCCTGTTGAACGGAAAGATGTCCGTGTGCTGGGTCGTAGTGCATTGGGAATGTTCACAGCCGGAGCCAATGCGATGGTTGCGGGCAACTACATCAGTGAGCATGACAGATTGATTTCTAAAAAACTCGCTTGGATACTGTGTGGCGGCGATCTGTCGTCCCCTTCCCTTGTATCCGAACAATACCTGCTCGATCTTGAAAGAGAGGCTTTCCTTTCCTTATGCGGAGAAAGAAAAACCCTCGAAAGGATCCAGAGCATTCTCGTATCAGGAAAACCACTTAGAAACTGAAATAAAACCAACACCGCTATGAATCCAATGAAGTACATGCGAATCCTTTTTTGCCTGGTGCTCTTTGTGCTTACCGCCATGGCCGTATCCGCTCAGGTGCAGGAAGACAAACCCAAATATGCGCCGGGAAAAGAGAAGCACCGGAACAAGACGGACGAGATCGGTCGTCGCCAAGGCCTATGGATGGTCTACAATTCCTTCGGCGAAAAGGTATCGGAAACCGAATACGTCAACGATCAGAAAGAAGGCATAGAACGTAAATTCTATGGCTTCGATAAAGTGCGCGAGGAGACCGAATTCCTGGCAGGCATCAAAGAAGGTCAATACACCAAGTATTTTTTCTCCGGACAAACCATGCTCGAAGGCAAATACAAGGATGGAAAGAAGGATGGCAAATGGACCAAGTATTTTGAAGATGGAACAATCCGCCAGGAAGGTGATTACAAGAACGGCCTTCGCGATGGTGTTTGGAAAACCTATAATCGAAAGGGCGCAGTGACCTCCCAATCGACGTTCAAAAACGGAGTCGATACCCAGGTGCTTGAAGAGCAAAAGAAGAAGGCGGAAGAAGCCAAGAAAGCGGCCGACAAAAAAGCCGCAGGTACAAAAGGTGCACCGGAGCCAGCCAAACCGGCTACTCCTCCTGTGAAAAAGTGATTTCTTGAATTTTCATCCAGATGGAAGCATATATCGTCGCAGGTTATCGGACAGCAGTAGGGAAAGCTCCCAAGGGTAGCTTACGCGGAGTCCGTCCGGACGATCTCGGAGCTGCCGTGCTTCGCCATCTTGTCGCCAGCATTCCCTCGCTCGATAAGGAGATGATCGATGATGTGATTGTGGGTAATGCCACTCCTGAAGCGGAACAGGGTTTGAACATGGGAAGGATGATTTCATTGATGGGATTGGATACGGTCAAAGTCCCTGGTATGACGGTCAACCGGTACTGTGCTTCCGGCTTGGAGACGATCGCCATTGCTGCTGCGAAAATCAAAGCCGGTTTGGCCGATTGCATCGTAGCCGGTGGTGTCGAGTGCATGTCGCCCATTCCATTCGGTGGATGGAAGGTTGTTCCTAACCAGGAGCTCGCAGCTTCGCATCCAGATTATTTTTGGAACATGGGACTGACTGCGGAGGCTGTCGCCCGTGAGTTCGCCATTTCCCGGGAAGATCAAGACCGATTCGGATTTGAATCGCATAGCAAGGCTGCGGCAGCCATCTCCACAGGCCGATTCAAACAGGATATCATGCCTTTCCAGGTAGAGGATGTGTTCATCGATAAAACTGGAAAGCGAGCGAAGAATTTCTTTCTCTTTGATACCGATGAGGGTCCTCGTACCGATATTTCATTGGAAAAAATGGCTCAACTGAAGCCGGTATTCGATGCGAAGGGAACCGTTACTGCCGGCAACTCTTCTCAGACAAGTGACGGTGCTGCATTCGTGCTGGTTGTCAGTGAGAAAATGTTGAAGGAGTTAGGACTCGTCCCTCGACTTCGCTTTGTCGGCTACGCTGTTGCCGGCGTCGAGCCACGCATCATGGGCATCGGGCCGGTTGAAGCGATTCCTTCGGTGCTGCGCCGAACCGGACTTTCATTGAAAGAAATCGACTTGATCGAGTTGAACGAAGCGTTCGCTTCTCAATCATTGGCCATCATACGTGCTTTGTCCTTGGATCCTTCTCGTGTGAATGTCAATGGTGGAGCTATCGCACTTGGTCATCCGTTGGGTTGCACAGGAGCAAAGCTCACTGTCCAACTGATGAATGAATTGGCCAGGCGAAAATCCCGTTATGGTATCGTTTCCATGTGCGTGGGAACCGGTCAGGGGGCTGCCGGCATATTTGAAAACCTTACATGATCGCTCTTGTCAATAGTAGCAGTCGCGTACAATCATAATTTTTAAACTTCTCAGTAACATGGTTCTTCCTCCTTCTTCGTCCGCCGCACGTGGTGGCGAATTCCTGATAAAGAAAACCGATGCGGCTTCCGTTTTCATTCCGGAAGAATTCACGGAAGAGCAACGCATGATCGCTCAGACGTGTAATGACTTTCTGGAACAGGAGGTTCATCCTGTACTTGATCGGATCGATGCACAGGAAGAAGGATTGATGCAATCCATACTCGACAAGGCAGGCGAACTAGGACTTTTGGGTATTTCCGTCCCCGAAGAGTACGGCGGTTTTGGCAAAGACTTCACCACTGGAATGATTGCCACCGAGGCGTTGGGTGCCGGACATTCCTTCTCCGTGGCCTATGCGGCTCACACAGGCATAGGGACGCTACCGATACTGTTCTACGGGAATGAAGAGCAAAAACGCAAGTATATCCCCAAGCTTACCACGGGCGAATGGAAGGCGGCTTATTGTCTGACCGAGCCCGGGTCAGGTTCCGATGCCAATTCAGGTAAAACGCGTGCTGTGCTTTCATCGGACGGCACTCACTATGTCCTCAACGGCCAGAAGATGTGGATCACCAATGGAGGATTCGCGGATGTCTATGTTGTTTTTGCCAAGATCGACAACGACGAGAATCTCAGTGCCTTCATTGTTGAACGCGGATTCCCCGGACTCTCTTTGAATCCCGAAGAACACAAAATGGGTATCAAAGGAAGCTCGACCCGTCAGGTCTTCTTCACGGACTGTCAGGTTCCGGTTGCTAACCTGCTCAGTGAACGCGGAAACGGATTCAAGATCGCCGTCAATATCCTGAACCTTGGTCGTGTCAAGCTTGCCGGAGCAGCCTTGGGCGGTTCCAAGCGCACAAGTACGTTATCCGTCCGGTATGCCAACGAGCGCCAGCAGTTCGGCAGGCCGATTGCCAAGTACGGTGCTATCCGTCACAAGTTGGCCGAACAGGCCATCCGGATCTATGCGTGTGAAGCAGCCACTTACCGATGCAGTCAGAATATTGAAGATGCCATCGAGGCACTCAAGGCCTCAGGGATGGAGCCAGGAAGGGCCAAATTGAAAGGCGTTGAACAGTTCGCAGTCGAGGCGGCGATCCTCAAAGTACATGGAAGTGAAGTGCTCGATTATGTAACGGACGAAGGCGTTCAGATTTATGGGGGAATGGGCTACAGTGCCGACGCTCCCATGGAACGCGCCTATCGCGATTCTCGCATCAACCGGATTTTTGAAGGTACCAACGAGATCAACCGCATGTTGACGGTCGACATGCTCCTGAAACGAGCCATGAAGGGAGAACTGGATCTGGTAGGACCTGCAACCGCTGTCGCGGGTGAGTTGTTACAGATACCGGATTTCGGTGAACCAAGTAACGAGTTGTTCAATCCGGAAAAGACTGCGATAGCCAACTTCAAGAAAGCGGTGTTGCTCGTAGCAGGTGCTGCCGTTCAGAAGCTGATGATGCAATTGGCGAAAGAGCAGGAGGTGTTGATGGATGTCGCAGACATGCTGATCGAAGTGTATGTGACCGAATCGCTGCAGCTAAGAGTGGAAAAACTGGTCTCCATCAAAGGTTCTGAAGCTTGTTCCGAGCAATTGGACATTCTCCGCACGTACCTCTACGATGCGGCTGATCGTATTCACAAATCAGGTAAGGATGCAATCAACTCTTTTGCAGAAGGGGATGAGCAACGAATGCTGTTGATGGGCGTCAAACGATTCACAAAGGTGCAGCCATTCAATACCAAGGAGGCACGTCGCAGAATCGCTGCCAAGCTGATCGATCAAAACCGCTATTGTTTCTGATGGTTGTGAGCAGGCTATTGCGTGAATTTCAATTACGTTTTCCCAGTTACTTGCGCATAAAGTTTTTTTCTGCGTTGCTTTTCATACTCTTGGTTTCCGTTTCGAGTTCCATTCATGCTCAAGTGATGGTAAAGGGCAGAGTGGTGGAGGAAATCGCTGGTGGTGCAACGCGTCCCATTCCTTCCGCAGTGGTCGTGGAGCTTCAGAGTTCGATTTACCACGAAGCCGATTCGCTTGGAGGATTTGAATTCACCTCACAAGGTCCATTTCCAATTCGTGTGGTTGTCAGTTTCACCGGCTTCACTACGGATACTTTCCAGCTGGAAAGTGCAGGCAATCGGGCCCTGGTGCTGAAAGCTTCGGTTTCGTTGCGAGAGGTGACGATTCAAGGAAAGCAGTCGGCAATAGGCTACTCCACCATCAAGCCGATCAATGTGGAGACGGTCACATCCAAGGAGCTCGCCAAAGCCGCGTGCTGTAACTTGTCCGAGGCATTCGAATCATCCCCCACTGTCAATGTGGCTTACACCGATGCGGTCACTGGTGCAAAAGAAATTCGGCTGCTTGGCCTCTCGGGTGTTTACTCACAATTGCTTACCGAAGTGGTTCCGAATTACCGTGGCATCGCCGGTTCTTACGGACTTTACTTTATTCCTGGTCCATGGATGGAGTCCATTCAGGTGACCAAAGGCAGCGGTTCGGTTGTACAAGGATATGAGGCCACATCCGGACAAATCAATGTGGAATTCAAAAAGCCGTATGACGAAGAACTGCCGCGTAACTATATCAACCTTTTCGCTGAGCAGAATGGAAATCTGGAAGCGAATTTCCATATCAAGCGTCCACTCAACAAAAAATGGAGCACCATCTTGATGGGTCATGGCAACTATATGGAAGGTATGCAAGATCAGCAGGATGATGGATTTCTGGATATTCCCCACGCTCGCCAATTGAACTTCTATAACCGTTGGCAGTACGATTCAGGTAAGAAGCTGGAGTCGCAGATCGGTGCCAGGTTCGTATATGACAGGCGCTCTGGCGGTCAATACGCTTCCCATCACTCCGGCTCTTCTCAGGGACTATATCTCACAGACGTTCTGAACAGGCGTGCCGAGTTGTTCGGTAAGTTGGGAATACTGTTTCCGGATCATCTTGGGAGAAGCATCGGCAACATCCTGCAAGGAACCTTCCACGACTTGAATTCCTCTTTCGGGTTGAGGACCTACAATGCACAGGAAAAGACACTCTATGCACAAAGTCTTTTTGAGGACCAACTGGGAGCAGCCAATAAGCGATATATGATCGGTGTCGGTTATCGCTATGATGCATGGAACGAGTCGGTAGACGATACCAGCTACCGTTCCGTAGTAGAATCCGTTCCGGGAGTGCTTGCTGAATACACGTATGAGTACATCGATAAGTTTTCCATTGTAGCCGGATCGCGCTTAGATCATCACAACCTATACGGACTGATCTATACGCCTCGGCTGCACATGCGATATAATTTCACCCCCGACTTCATCGTCCGACTTTCGGGTGGCCGTAGTTTCAGGGTGCCGAATCTGTATGCTGACAATATCAGCATCTTCGCTTCTTCTCGCTCCGTACAAGTGCTGGAGGATGCAATGCCTGAGCGTGCATGGAATTATGGATTCAATGTCATCCGGAAATTCGAAATCAACGGCCGACCAGGTTCCGTCAATCTCGATGCCTATCGCACCGAATTCATGGATCAATTGGTTGTGGATCGGGTCACTTCGTTCGACAAGGTGCTTATTTACAACCTGAAGGGAGTTTCTTATTCCAATTCTGCCCAATTGGCATTCAATTGGGAAGCAGTCGAGCGACTGGACCTGCGACTTGCTTACAAACTGGACGACGTCCGCACGACGTATTCCGGTTCGCTGCAGCGAAAGCCTCTCGTTCCTCGTGATCGTGTTTTATTCAATCTTGCTTACCGAACCGGTAATGAGCATTGGCGATTCGATTATACGCTGGTCCGGGAAGGTGTTAAACGATTGCTGCCCACGTATTCGGATCCCGTTATCCCCGAACTAGGAGAGTATTCTCCGGTCTTCTACACGATGAATTTGCAGGTAACCAAGGTCTTTCGTTCCTTCGAAGTGTATTTCGGCTCGGAAAACCTGCTCAATTACATCCAAGAGTACCCCATCGTGAATGCCAACGACCCGTTTGGTTCGGAATTTGATGCAACCAATGTGTGGGCGCCACTCGATGGCAGAAGGATATACGCCGGATTGCGTCTGCCATTCAACTGAAAAATCATCACCATGAAACGTCTCCTGTTGCTCATCGCTTTCCTGCCCTTCAGCAAGGTGTTCTCCACACCACCCGATACCGTTGTCATCAAGACTTCCGCTGTTTGTGGGACTTGTAAAAAAACCATCGAGAAAGACTTGTCTTTCGAGAA
>JBJTRB010000170.1:0-17903 GCA_046075925.1 Bacteroidota bacterium
GTCACCGTGGTCGATCCACCGTTACAAGCGATGGAGCCGGACGAAGCAGCAGCAACCACTGAGGAGGCAGGCTGTGTGATGGTAACACTTCCAGAAGCCGTTGAACCGTTCACATCCGTTACAGTCACACTGTATGAACCAGCAGCAACTCCGCTAAGATCCTCGGTAGTAGCGCCATTGCTCCATGAGTAGGAATATGGAGCCGCGCCGGCAGTAACCGTGAGATTCACAGCACCGGTACTGTTGCCAAAGCAAGCCACGTTGGTTCCGGCCAAGCTGACGGCAACTGGAACACCGGTACAGTAGCCGGACGCAGGCTGATAGCCGACAGCAGGGTCAGAATCAGTCACACCGTTGCTGAGCCAAGGCGTGAAATTGACATCCCCGTTGACTTTTGCATCTACTGCAGTAGCACTTGTGACACCATAGTAGTTACAAGTAGCGTTGACAGTACCTGTAAACCATGCAATGTCCGTATTCGATGTGGTCACGAAGGTCGTGATTGCATCACGCGTGGTACGAGTGATGCTGTTATTGTTGACAGTCACATTCGTAAGCCCTGGCAGGGTCTGCGAAACGTTTCCTCGATCCTGGATGACGATACCATAACTCAAGGATGAGTCGATGCTATTATTGGAAATCTGAACGTTGTATGCGATAGCGGCCAGACTGATAGCAGCATGTTGAGGATTGTTCGATGCGCTGGAGCGGCTCGCTCCGTACACCACGTTGTTCTGGATCGCGATATCACGGATGGAATTGGCAGTTGCGCTTGTGACGACAATAGCACCCAATCCGGCATTGTTTATCGTGTTTCCTGTTATCTGAGAGTAGCGCAGTACAGGCATGTTGCAACCGTACGACTTCAATCCATTGATCTGGTTGCCGTCGACAAGAATGTAATCTCCCGTATTGGCAAGCGCATTGGTTCCGATGGCTTCGCCGTATGTGAGCGCAAAACCGGAACCGTCGAAAATATTATCCCGGATGATGATCTTGTTACTGGCATCAGCACCACGCGCACGGATATTGATATGACGACGTGGAGTGGTCATGGCCGAAGCGCCCTGGAAGGTGAATCCTTGTACCAAAGCACCGCCTGTCATGGTCATGCCGGATGAAGATCCGATTTGCATGACTTCTCCGACAGCAGCTGTAGTCTTCAGGATGGTCACCGACTTATTGGCACCCATCACCTTCAGAGATTTATTAAGATCGATTCGGGCATCGTATGTACCGGCGTCTACCATGATGGTGTCGCCTGCAACAGCCAGTCCGATCGCGGTATTGATGGTAGCAAGAGGACAACCGATCGTTCCGTTGTAAGAATCACTTCCGGTAGCAGAAGTCAGAAGGTCACCGGTAAGGCTGTTATCGTTTACATACCAGACACTGCCGCTCCGAGAAGGAAGCGAGATAGTGCCCGTAGTGGTTGCAGTGCATCCTTTAGCATCCGTTACGGTGAAGGAATAACTGCCAATGCCTGAAGTTTGGCTTCCGGTACCAGTGTATGGCGACGTGCCGCCAGTCGCTGATATGGTTACGACCGCAGATCCAGTAGAGCAGTTGAACGTGCCTGCCGTCGAACTTGCAACCAATAAGGAAGGTGCAGCGTTGATAGTTGCCGAAGTGGAGGCTGTACAACCATTTGCATCCGTTACCGTGTAGGAATAGGTTCCTGCGACAAGTGCGGTAGTTGCGCTGCCTCCATAGGTATACGGAGAAACCCCGCCTGTAGCACTCAATGCGACGCTGCCTGTTCCGCCGAAGCAAGAAATCTGTGTGGCAGTTGCCGTAAGAACCACTTGAGCCGGAGCTGCATTGATAGTAGCAGAAGCTGTAGCCGTACAACCACGGCTGTCAGTGACCGTATAATTATAGGTTCCGGCTGAAAGTCCACTGGTCGGAGTAGCTCCATACGTATAAGGAGACGTGCCGCCAGATGACGTAAGTGTGACGCTACCGGTTCCGCCGAAGCAGGAAATCTGGTTGGTGGAAGTCAACAGTCGCAATAGAGCTGGCTGAGTAAGGGTTCCTGATGTCGTAGCAGTACAACCTCTGGCATCCGTTACGGTGTAGCTGTATGATCCGGCTCCGGCAGTGAAGCTGCCAGTTCCAGAATATGGCGTCGTACCACCAGTAGCCGAAACAGCAACCGTGGTAGTACCTCCGAAGCAGGCAATGGTACCAGGAGTTGAGCTGGCTACGAGAAGTGTAGGCTGCGTTACTGTTCCAGAAGTAGAAGCTGTACAACCCCTGCTATCCGTGACCGTGAAGGAATATGGTCCTGCAGACACCGTCTGAGCTCCTGCTCCGGTATACGGAGCTGTGCCACCCACTACCGATACAGTAACAGTGGTTGTTCCGCCGAAACAAGCAATGGTTCCTGCAGTCGACGAAGCCACCATGACTGAAGGCTGAGAAACAGTTCCTGTAGTTACTGAAGTACATCCGTTAGCATCCGTGACCGTGTAGGAATACGATCCAGAGCTACGCGTAAAGGTGCCCGTACCGGAATAAGGAGCGGTACCACCTGTGGCTGACACCGTGATGGTGGTGGTTCCACCGCTGCATGCAATAGTAGTAGCGCTGGAAGAAGCAACAAGTTGAGTTGGCTGAGAAATGGTACCAGTGGTTACAGAGGTACATCCATTCATATCCGTTACCGTGTAGGAATAAGCACCTGCCGTCCTTGTGAAAGTTCCAGTACCGGAATAAGGTGATGTTCCGCCGGTTGCAGACACCGTTACCGTGGTCGATCCGCCGTTACAGGCGATTGAGCCGGTTGTTGATGAAGCTGCGAGAGTAGCAGGCTGTCCTACTGTGATGCTCGTGGCCGAGGTACAACCGTTGGCATCCGTTACCGTGTAGGAATACGTGCCTGCAGTAACCGTGAAGCTACCCGTGCCCGTGTATGGCGTAGTGCCACCGGTGGCGCTTACCGTCACCGTGGTCGATCCACCGTTACAAGCGATGGAACCGGAGGTGGATGAAGCTGAAAGAGCAGCTGGCTCGCTTATCGTGATACTGGTAGCCGAAGTACAACCGTTAGCATCTGTTACCGTGTAAGCATACGTGCCTGCCGTGACCGTGTAGCTGCCTGTGCCCGAATATGGCGCCGTACCGCCGCTGGCGCTAACCGTTACGGTAGCGCTGCTACTGCCGCAAATGATCGTACCGGCAGAAGCGGACGCTGTGAGCGGAGTGCCCGTTACATCCCACTGACAGGTGGACGTATTGAAAGATGCCGTCTGGTAGCAAGCCAATGAAGGCTGTGCAGGCTGTGAACCTGCATTCACCCACGTGCAGCTTGACGTGTTGAACTGATAGTTATCCCAGCAGTTCGTAGCAGAAGGCTGTGCAGGCTGTGAACCTGCATTCACCCACATGCAACTCGAAGTATTAAACTGATAGTTATCCCAACAGTTGGTGGCTGTAGGCTGCGTAGGCTGTGAGCCTGCATTCACCCAGGTACAACTCGAAGTATTGAACTGATAGTCATCCCAGCAGTTAGTAGCAGTAGGCTGCACAGGCTGTGAACCTGCGTTCACCCAGGTACAGCTCGTCGTATTGAACTGATAGTTATCCCAACAATTGGTGGCAGTAGGCTGTGTAGGCTGAGTGCCTGTTACCACCCAAGAGCAAGATGTCGTGTTAAAGGTAGCCGTCTCATAACATGCCAGTCCCGTGGGTGCTGCTGGCTGCGTGCCCGTCACATCCCAAGAACAAGTCGTGGTGTTGAACGAAGCAGACTCGTAACATGCGATCGATGGCTGCTGGGGTTGAGGAGTAATGGTAAGGAAAAGTGTTGCCGAACTATCACATCCATTCGCTGCTTGCAAAGTGGCCGTATAGGTTCCAGAGCTAGTATAGGTATTGCCATTCCACGAATAGCTAATACAAGCGGTAACACTGGATGATCCGGAAATAGCCGATGGCTCTAAGATGGTTCCGCTAACGGAAGCCGTACATGAGTTGGCATCGGTCACCGTATAAGAATACGCTCCGGCCGTGCGTGTGAAGCTGCCCGTGCCCGTATATGGCGCAGTACCGCCGCTGGCCGATACGGTCACCGTCGTGCTGCCGCCGTTACAAGCAATCGTTCCTGCACTGGAGGTAGCGCTAAGCGCCGTAGGCTGTGAAATGGTTCCGCTGGTGGTAGCCGTACATGAGTTGGCATCGGTCACCGTATATGAATACGCTCCGGCAGTACGTGTGAAGCTGCCCGTGCCCGTATATGGCGCTGTACCGCCGCTGGCAGATACCGTCACCGTCGTGCTGCCGCCGTTACAAGCAATCGATCCTGCGCTGGAGGTGGCACTAAGAGAAGCTGCTGGTTGAGTAAGCGTGACGCTTTGAGTTCTGGATAAATTGTTGGCATCAGTGACCGTTACAGTGTATGTACCCGCAGCAAGACCGCTTACGGTTGCTGTTGTTCCCGCTGATGAGGGTGACCAGGAGTAGGTATAGGGTGCTGTGCCAGTGGTAGGGCTTACCGTAATCGATCCGGTTAATCCTCCTCTGCAGTTGATGTTTTGGGATGTAATGGTTAATGACAAAGCCGTGATTTGTACATATCCTGGAGCTCCAGCCCCACCGGTTTGAGAGCCGCCATTGGCTGATGTGTAAGCACCTGATCCGCCTCCGCCATAGTTACTACCTGTATTTCCATTGGCATTAGTAGTTACTCCGTTTGCTCCGGCGCCGCCGTTATTCGACTTCGCTGCACCACCTGTGCTTGCTGATGCGGCATTTCCTGCACCGGTTGAACCAGCACCACCTCCACCACCTCCGGAACTGCTTGTTTGCCCGGCTGCGCCATTTCCTCCCAAGTAAATCAGGTCTCCTATGTTGCCAGCAGGTGAAGCTCCATAACTTCCACCATTTCCAGCAAATTTATTACCTGATGAACCCGCGGGTCCACCTTTCGCCAGGACAGTCGTGTTTGTACTGACCCACGAGTCTCCTCCCGCTGTTGCTGCTGCCCCACCTGATCCGACGGTCACTGTCAATGTTTGACCAGAGGTGACCGTCAATGTCTTTCTGGAGTAGGAGCCGCCTCCGCCACCGCCTCCACGGCTGTTACCGGAGCCAGAATGCGATGCGCCACCGCCGCCACCACCACCACCCCAGCACTCGACCGTGATGGAGGTCACACCAGCAGGCACGGTATAAGTACCCGAAGTCGTGAAGGTTTGCGTCTGTGCATTCGTGTCCAATACACTGCACAACAGGTACAATACAGATAATACGCAAGAAGTACGATGCGCAAGGCGGGTAAGACTGATTGGATTCATAGTGTTGGGTGATAGAGTTGCAACCATTAATAAACTGCTGACCTTGGTTTTTCTTCCAATTTCAGCGGATTGGCACTTTTCGTTTGGGGCTAAGTATTGATTGTCTTTAACTTCCATTATAATATCAATTCCTTGAATTTAAAAACAAAATCCCATGAAATGGGGATGCAAAATGGCCTAACTCTGATTTTTTTGGCATTTGGACATTTTCTCTTGGCGAACACACCTTTTCCATGGGCCATTAAGTACGGGAACGGTCATCCTGATTTTCATCAGGTTTTACAACAGGTTACCCTTGAAACGAAAAGGTCAAAAAGACCACCAGCTTAATGGTGTATGACACCTAATTTTGAGACCAAAAGGGGGCCGAATTGAAAAAACAGTATGAAAATCTGCCAAGGCTTAAACTTACCCTTTACATACCGCCTGTAAGAAATCATCCAAAAGAGACGTTATCCAAGAAAAAAGACCCTTAAAAAGAAGAATAAAAGCTCCACTATGCCATTTTTAGGTGGTAAACGAGGCAGTAAAATATCACTGATTATTCCAATCGCGGGCCTTCTTCTTGCTCCGCTTCATGCGCCTCCGCGTCGCTTTCTCCTGGTAGGACAGGTGCCGCTTCTTTCCTTCCTTGATAGCATCCTGCAGCTCTTCTTTCTGCTTTTCCTTCTTTTTGTCCGCCTTTCGCTGCTGCTTGCTATTGCCGCCCTCGATCGGACTCTTGGTGGGCGTATGGGCATGCTGATCGATGGTTTGAGCACCTACTTTAAGGCTCAACAGCAACGTCGTGATCAACAACAAAATGTTCCTCATGGAGTCGGTTAGTATGAAGTGATGTTTGTGCAGTCATTCCAGGAATCAAGGTGAATGGAATTCCTTCGAATGACCGACCCGCTACCCGCCAAATTAGTAACTTTAACGCATGAGATGGCTGATAATTGTGGTTCTTTTCATTTCCTGCTCTTCCGCTCAAGAGGAGAAGAAACAGCTTACCTCTCCTACCCGCTCCGATTCGACCAACGTACGCACCGAATACACGTGCCCCATGCATCCCAACGTGGTCAGCCAATCGCCGGGCGAATGTCCTGAATGCGGAATGCAATTGGATGTGCGTAGTTAAACGGTCATCACCATGAAATTCCATCGGACACTCCCCTTGTTTTTACTGCTGGCTATCTCTTGCAGCAAAAACAATGTGGACAACAACATCCCGAACGTACAAGTCGACCTCTACATCCCATTGAGTCTGCCCGAATACGCCGCACTGAACAGCGTCAATAACCACGTCACCGTAGCCGGTGGTTACAAAGGCATCCTCATCTTTCACAAGGTTGATGGATTCGTGGCCTATGAACGCGCCTGCCCTTACGATCCGTTGGTGAATTCCTCCATCATCGTAGCCGACAGCAGCCTGATTCTGGGCGTGGACCGTACCTGCGGCAGCCGCTTCAATTTTTACGACGGATCGGTCGTCAACGGTCCTTCCGGCCGACCTCTGAAACAATACAACTGTGATTACGATGCGCAAGTGAATGCGCTCAGGGTCTACAACTGACCCATTTCTTTTACTCGAAAAGGAAACTGCTCACGACTCGTAGCCGATTGTTTTAACGGATAAAAGTCCCCGTCAAACGGCGATACCAGCCACCGATGCCGTCGGATTGGCCCACTGGATCTCGTACTTTTTCATCAGCTCCAATACCCGAAGGTTGAATGCTTGCAATTCGTTGGAAAAAAGATCGGCGTCGGGAATACGGAAGATCGCCGATATGGCCAACTCCTGACCTGCAGGAGTGAAGCCGCGCAGGTGAATCTGTGGTTCGCCCTCGATGAACGGGCGATGCTGCAGGAAGTCAGCAAGGTCTGCAGTCAACGCCTGAAGTTGCTCGGAGGCGGTTCCATGCCTGAGCAACAGCACCGTCCTGATTCTTCGCATCTCGCGCTCGCTTTCGTTGACCAACTCGGCATCGACCATCTTCTTATTGGGCAATATGACCAGGCTTTTGTCGACCGAACGGATCCTGGTCGACCTGAAACCGATGGATTCCACCACTCCTTCGATCGCACCCACGCGCACCGTGTCGCCCACGAAAAAAGGTTTATCCATGAAAATCGCGAATGAACCGAGCAGGTTTTCCAATGTCTCTTTGGCTGCGAGTGCGAATGCCAGTCCGCCGATACCGAGTCCGGTAACCAGAGAAACGATATCGAGCTCGAACGCTACGCCCAGCATGATCAGGAAACCGACACCGGCCAGCAATACTTTGACACCTTCCTTGAGAAAAGGCACTAGCTGATCGTCCGACTTGCTCATCGAACGCTTGGCGCGTGCCACCAATACCAACCCGAAGAAATCGACCAGTCGCAATACGATCCAGGTGATGGCTACCACCATCAATCCGCGATAAAGATGATCGAGCACGAAGCGCACGCCGAATTTCTCTTCCGACACCAGCTTCCATTCGGTCGGGAAGGATAACCGGTCGCAAGCGAAATAGAGCAGTATCACCATGATCAGGAATTGCACCGGAGCGGAAACCAGTCCGATGAATTCGTTCACTCCCACCTCGTACTCCTTTTTACGGATGAAACGGAAAAGCCAGGCAGAAATCAACCTGGATATGAACCGCTTGAAAAGCAGTCCGGCCGTCAGAATGCCTGCAAACCAGAGATAACTCTCCAGCGTGTTGCCCAGAAACGTACGATGCAACAAGTCCATGATTCAGTGTGAAGATTTAACGCCTTGACTATCCCAAGGCGCTGATGCAATCAAAGCAATTTGCCGAGTGCCACTTCCATGGCGGCTTCGCTGATACCGGTCTTTTCACGGTTCACAGCGAACACGTCCTGCATCGCCGAGCTGATACACCTGCCCGTGTCGTCGAAGATAGCCTTGTCCGTGATTTCGGCATTGTCATTCATCAGGTAACGGAACACCCTGGCCATACCGCAATTGGCGATGAAATCAGGCACGACACTCAATCGCTCGTCTGCGAATTCCATGATGGGACCGAAAAAGATCTCGGGGTCTGCGAAAGGAACATTCGCTCCGCAGGAGATGACTTCCAGACCTTGCTCCATCATCCAATCGATGTGCTCGCGGTGCACCAACCTGGATGCAGCGGCCGGAACAAAAATCTCAGCCGGCACATGCCAGATGCTGTCTTTTATCTGCTCGAACGGAATCAACTTATCGGTATGCAACTGATTACCCTTGCGTTCCAGGAAAAAACGAGTGACCTCCGCATGTGAAAAACCGTCAGGCTGCATCACGCCGCCATGGCGATCGATGATACCCACGATCACTGCACCCCATTGTGAGAGGTAATAACCGGCAGCCGCGCCGACATTCCCCCAACCTTGCACGATGACGCGCTTCCCACGCAAGTTGCCTCCATAAATACGGTAGTAATGCAACAACGACTGAGCAACGCCATACCCGGTGATCATGTCCGCAACCGTGAGTCCGGCAGCGGGATCAGGCGTGTACTCCGGATCATCCAATCTTTTCTTCACACCCACTTGCAACTGACGTATGACGCGGGCCGTTTGTTCAGGCGAAGCCTGCAGGTGTCCGACCACCGTACCCTCCTGAGGGTGGCGCAGTCCATAACGCTCGGTAATCGGGATGACATCGTGGATTTCATCCACGTTCAAATCGCCGCCGGTACCGTAGTAGCCCTTCAACAAAGGCATGGCAGCCTTGAACCAGCGGTCGAGCACCTCCTTTTTTCTGGGGTCGGAAGGATCGAAGTTGATACCGGATTTGGCACCGCCGATGGGCGGACCGGAAACCGAAAATTTGATTTCCATAGTTTTGGCCAAGGATTCCACCTCCCGCTTGTCCAGCCCCTTCCTCATGCGTGTTCCACCGCCGGCGGAACCGTTTCGCAGGGAGTTGATGACCATCCATCCCTCGGCCTCTGTCTCAGAATCTTTCCATTCGAAGACGATTTCAGGCCTTTTTTCTTCAAAACGACGTATGAGCTCACGCACCTTTGAAAGTTCCATAACGGGGATATCCATGACAAGGATTTAAGGGTACAAAATTACTTCAATAAACGGAAACGCTCAAATGGAGGATGCGTTTACTTACACCTCCAGTTAGAAGGATTTTCTTTTGAAGTTAGAACTTTGTTCTTGTAATTTTGACCGACCGAAAATAAGTTTGCATCGTCACTCTTTAACCACCGTTTATAGCCATGGCAACCAAGAAAAAAACCGCTAAGAAAGCGAAGGCCAAACCGGCCAAGAAAAAAGCTCCGGCCAAGAAAGCAAAGAAGGCCGCTGCTAAAAAGAAACCTGCTGCGAAAAAGGCAGCTAAGAAAGCAGCCAAGAAACCTGCGGCTAAAAAGCCAGCAGCTAAAAAACCTGCAGCACCAAAAAAGCCTGCAGCTAAAAAACCTGCAGCACCAAAAAAGCCTGCAGCTAAAAAACCTGCAGCACCCAAGAAGCCTGCTGCTAAGAAACCAGCAGCTCCTAAACCAGCTAAACCAGCACCCGTTGTCGACGACCATGATTTGATGGATGAAGAGCATGAAACAGTGCGCGTGTCCAACGACGTGGACGATTCAAACGACTCCGATTCGAGCGACGTGGAAATGCCCATGGAGGACGAAATGAAGTTCGACGATGAGCCTGCAATGGGCGATTTCGACGACGAAGACGACGATTTTTAATCCTTACACTGGCCGCCATGGCCGGCTCGGAAAAGAGCATGTATAGCAAGACCGTCCACCTATGGACGGTCTTCTTTTTTAGATACACATCAAGGTAAAACGATCGAGCCCGCGCAATGATCAGCCGGGGCTCCGGTCACAGAGGAAAACACATTCACCTCAGCCCTCCACCTGAGCAGACCCAAAAAGGCGAATACGAGCGCTTCTTTGAAATCGACAAGCGCCTTATCAGGAACCACTACCCTCACATCGGCTGTCTGTGAAATACGTTCGATCAACGTGCGGTTCCAAGCACCTCCGCCGGTAACCAACACCGATGCAGCAGCTGAATGCCCATGCTTCCCGACCGCACCGGCAATACGAAGGGCGATGTGCTCTACAACGGTTCTGGCCTGATCGGCTGCAGAAATGCTTTCGGATAACAAGGATAAAAAGTCACGCTCCACATCTTCCCGGCCCAGTGAACGAGGTCCGCTGATCGCATAATAGCCGGCCGCTTCCAGCTGAGCCAACAAACGAGAGTCGACCTTCCCCTGCGCGGATAACTTACCATCGGCATCGTAGGGAGCACCCGTTGACTGAGCGATGCGGTTCAGCAGGAGGTTGCAGGGGCATACATCAAAAGCGATCCGACTGCCCTGTTGCTCGAAGGAAATGTTTGCAATACCACCCAGGTTCAAGCAATAGGCATGGTCGCCGAACAACAACCGGTCGCCGACGGGCACCAATGGAGCGCCTTGACCTCCGCGTGCGACGTCGGATGTGCGGAAATCGAAAACAACTGGCAGACCGGAAGCAACGGAAAGAGCGGCCCCGTCGCCCGTCTGAAAAGTGAATCCGTTTTGCGGCTGGTGAAACACCGTGTGGCCGTGCGACGAAATGAAATCGGCTTGCAAGTTCCGCGACTCCAGAAAGCGACGCACTGCAGTGCCAAGGAAGGAGCCGTACTCCACATGATACCGGATCAAGTCCTCGACGGAGAGCCGATGAAAAGTACGCAGCCGCTCCGCCCACACTTCCGGATACGGCTCCGTCACAGCATGCTTGATGGCATACTCCCACTTTTCGCCGGTCCGGATGAATTCGCACAAGGCGATATCCAGTCCGTCCAAGGACGTACCTGACATAAGACCCACAACCTGATAGCGTTCCATGTCCGGCCAAGTTACGAATTCAATCAGGGTTGCAGCCTGATTTGCCAGATCAGCGTCCGTTGTATAGTTTCGCTGCCCGTCGGAACCATTTTCGTGTTCCGGTGTTTGAATCAAAAAACTTCCTGCCATGCATTTCGAGTTGTCCGAAGAACACCTGATGATCCAAAAAGCCGCCCGTGATTTCGCTCAAACCGAGCTGAAACCCGGAGTCATTGAACGCGACGAGCATCAGAAGTTCCCTGCAGAACAGATCCGCAAAATGGGCGAACTGGGCTTCATGGGCATGATGGTCAGCCCCGAGTACGGCGGTGGTGGCATGGACACGATTTCATACGTACTCGCCATGGAAGAAATTTCCAAGGTGGATGCCTCCTGTTCAGTTGCCATGTCGGTCAATAATTCCCTGGTCTGCTGGGGACTGGAAACTTTCGGCACCGAGGAGCAGAAGCGTAAATACCTGGTACCGCTCGCCAAAGGAGAGATCATCGGAGCGTTCTGCCTCTCTGAACCAGAAGCCGGGTCCGACGCGACCTCCCAGCACACCACGGCTATTGATGCAGGCGATCATTATGTATTGAACGGAACCAAGAATTGGATCACCAACGGTAACTCCGCATCGGTGTATCTGGTCATCGCACAAACCGATGTCGCCAAAGGCCACAAAGGGATCAATGCATTCATCCTTGAAAAAGGCTGGCCCGGTTTCACCGTGGGTCCGAAAGAAAACAAACTCGGTATCCGCGGAAGCGACACGCATTCATTGATGTTCACCGACGTGAAAGTACCCAAGGCGAATCGCATCGGGGAGGATGGTTTCGGATTCAAGTTCGCCATGAAAACCCTTACCGGCGGCCGGATCGGCATCGCTGCACAGGCACTGGGCATCGCATCCGGTGCGTACGAACTGGCACTGCAGTACTCCAAGGAGCGCAAAGCCTTCGGTAAACCGATTTCTGAACATCAGGCCATCCAGTTCAAACTGGCCGATATGGCCACCTCCATCGAGGCGGCTCGTTTGCTCACGCTGAAGTCGGCGTGGATGAAAGACAACAACCTCGACTACGCGCTGGCTTCATCCATGGCCAAGCTGTTCGCCTCGCAGGCTGCGATGGATATCACGGTTGAAGCGGTGCAAGTACACGGCGGTTATGGCTACGTGAAAGAGTTCCACGTAGAGCGTCTCATGCGCGATGCCAAGATCACGCAGATCTACGAAGGCACTTCAGAGGTGCAGCGGATCGTCATCTCGCGATCCATCCTTGGAAAATAATGTCAGACGATCGCATCCAACACCCGCTCCATGCGCGTGCTGCGTGAACCTTTGATCAGTACCGTGCAGTCATTGAAGGAATGGTTTCTTATCCATTCCGCTGCAGCTTCGGATTGATCGAAATGCTCGCAGCTGATCTGATCTTTCAGTTTCCCGAAATTCTTTCCCACCAGGATGACCTGCGGAAATCCCATCGCCGACAGGATGCTGATGATCCGTTCGTGCTCTGCTGCAGTTTCTGTTCCCAATTCCGCCATGTCGCCGATGCAAACCACTTTGTTAGCGCCCGGCATGGCTTCGAAATTCCGTAAGGCGGCTTCCATACTGGTAGGATTGGCGTTGTAGGCATCCAGTACGATGGTATTGGACCCACGCTTCAACAACTGCGAGCGACTGTTATCCGGACAATAACCGGCTATGGCAGCATCGATTTCAGCGGGTTCGACACCGAAATGACACCCGATGGAAATGGCCGAGAGGATGTTTTCAAAATTATAACGGCCGACAAGCTGTGAGTGCGCCTCCCCTTTTTTGTCGCCGCATGCCCATGCGACGGTCAGAAAGGGTTGTTCCGCTATCAATTTTCCTTTGCAATCGGACGAGGCATCACTGCCGTAGCTGAACAAACGTCCAGCACGCCGATCGTCAGCCATTCCTGTCAAATGAGGATTGTCAGCGTTGATGAAAATCAATCCATTCCTATCCGATAGGAATGAATACAGCTCACCTTTACCCTTTTTCACACCCTCGAATCCACCGAAACCTTCCAGATGCGCCTTGCCTACGTTGGTGATCAATCCGAAATCAGGTTCAGCATACAGGCAGTAAGAAGCGATTTCCTGTTGATGGTTTGCGCCCATTTCAACGACTGCGAACTCGATATCGTCGGTGATGGAAAGCAAGGTCAGCGGAACACCAATGTGGTTGTTCAGGTTGCCTTGTGTGGCAAGTGTCTTGAATTTCTTTGATAAGACCGCCTTCACCAGCTCCTTGGTGGTGGTTTTCCCATTGGAACCGGTGATCGCCAACACCGGAATTTTCAAGCGCCTGCGGTGGTGATGAGCCAGGTCCTGGAGTGCTGTGAGTACATCGGAAACCAGTATGCACCTGGAATCGGTTGCGTATTCCTGTTCGTCCACAATCGCATACGAGGCACCGGCTGCCAAGGCACTGGAAGCAAATGCATTCCCATTGAAAGAAGGCCCCTTGAGGGCGAAGAAAATACAGCCTGGAGAGAGCTTGCGGGTATCCGTGCAGATGACCGGATGATTTCGAAACAGGGAATAAATACGGTCGAGTTCGGACATGTGGTAAAGATAAGCAGGTGCCCACCAAGGCCGCCGAGGGTGGGCTGGGATTCTTTGAATAGAAATACAGCCTGAAATTCAGCTGATTAGACGGTCCATCAACAAGAAAAAAGACTGGAACTTCCCGCTGCAGGACAGGATGGAATCATTACCTTTGCGCTCGCAAAAAAGAAAACCAAAAATCACAATAGCATTCATGGCAAACATTGGCAAAATCACCCAGATCATCGGGCCGGTGGTCGACGTCAGCTTCGAGGCTGAAGGCGCCACACTTCCGAACATTTTGGACGCGTTGGAAATCGATCGTCCCGGAACCACCCCACTCGTAATGGAAGTTCAACAGCACATCGTTGAAGACACCGTTCGTGCCATCGCGATGGAATCGACCGAAGGTCTGACCCGCGGTACTCCGGTACGTGCGATGGGTTCTCCTATCCTGATGCCTGCCGGTGACGCCATCAAAGGACGCCTCTTCAACGTAGTGGGCGATGCCATCGATGGAATCGGCGCGGTTTCCAAAACGGGTGGCGTTCCTATTCACCGCAATCCTCCGAAATTCGAAGACCTCTCCACCGAGGCCGAAGTCCTTTATACCGGAATCAAAGTCATTGACTTGATCGAGCCGTACGCAAAAGGCGGTAAGATCGGTCTGTTCGGCGGTGCCGGTGTCGGCAAGACGGTATTGATCATGGAATTGATCAACAACATCGCCAAGAGCTACTCCGGTCTGTCCGTATTCGCCGGCGTCGGCGAGCGTACACGCGAAGGAAACGACCTGTTGCGTGAAATGATCGAATCAGGCGTTATCCGCTATGGTGAAGAATTCAAACACAGCATGGAAAAAGGCGGATGGGACCTTTCGAAGGTCGACACTGCCGAGCTCGCTAAATCACAGGCCACCCTGGTGTTCGGTCAGATGAACGAACCCCCAGGAGCACGTGCGCGTGTAGCACTTTCCGGTCTGACGGTAGCTGAATACTTCCGCGATGGCGACGAGAAATCCGGTGGCCGCGACATCCTCTTCTTCATCGACAACATCTTCCGTTTCACCCAGGCCGGCTCTGAAGTTTCCGCGCTCTTAGGACGTATGCCTTCAGCGGTAGGGTATCAGCCTACGCTGGCTACTGAAATGGGTCTGATGCAGGAACGCATCACCTCGACCAAGCGCGGATCCATCACCTCCGTTCAGGCGGTTTACGTTCCGGCTGACGACTTGACCGATCCTGCTCCTGCTACCACCTTCGCTCACTTGGACGCCACCACGGTATTGAACCGTAAGATCGCCGAGTTGGGTATCTATCCTGCCGTGGATCCGCTGGACTCCACTTCCAGGATCCTTTCTCCTGCGGTAGTCGGTGCCGAACACTACAACACGGCTCAGCGCGTGAAGATGATCCTGCAGCGCTACAAGGAACTACAGGACATCATCGCCATTCTTGGTATGGACGAATTATCCGACGAAGACAAGCAGGTGGTACACCGTGCACGCCGCGTTCAGCGCTTCCTCTCCCAGCCTTTCAATGTTGCCGAACAGTTCACCGGCCTCAAAGGAGTCATCGTACCGATCGAAGAGACCATCCGTGGCTTCAACATGATCATGGACGGCGAAGTCGACGAGTATCCGGAAGCAGCCTTCAACCTGGTTGGTACCATCGACGACGCGATCGAAAAAGGCAAGAAACTGTTAGCCGAAGCGAATTAACCTGTAAAGTAAAAAGTCAAAAGTTAGAAGTAAAAACAAGAGGCAGTCCAACTGCATCTACTGCTTTTAACTTTTGACTACTCACTTTAAACTTATTCAAAATGCTCCTCGAAATCATCACCCCCGATAAAAAGGTCTACGCAGGCGAAGCTTCTTCTGTATCTGTTCCCGGTACAGACGGTCGCTTCCAGTTGTTGAATAGCCACGCGCCGATCATCTCCACGCTGCTGAATGGCACCGTGAAGGTGCAGGACAAAGAAGGTGTGAAGACCTTCGAAGTAAAAGGCGGTGTCATCGAAAACCTTGATAACAAGGTGGTGATTCTGGCCGAGTCCGTGTGACCGATTGCATCAAGACAAAAAAGCCGTTCCCCAGGGAGCGGCTTTTTCATTTTCATCCAGTTATTGCCTGGAAGAAGTTCATCGACTTTTGTTGCGCCACATCAGCAACAGAAATGAAAATACAGAGTTGATGACCAGTGGCGGACCTACCTGTTCCAGCGTTTGCATGGCGGAGCCAAGCAAGTAGCCGAATACGACCACGTGGCCCAGCGTCAATGCCAGTATCGCGCGAGAAAGTCGTTGCTCTCCGCTTGTTGCAGCCATGTACCCAACGTATGCAAAGGTCAACAGCAACTGTCCATAAAGAATATTCAACACCTTGTCAGGCATCTCCGCCACCTTCATCATTGCTGCGAATTCGGAAGGAGCAAAAAGAAACATCATACCCAGCACCGTCAGATAGGCGGTGATGACATAGAGTAGCACTTTCAGTTTTTTGTCCATGATAGCAGGATTTGAATGCCGCAGTCCGGTCTGCAAGCACCGAAAGACAGTCGCTTTTGCGAATCACCACCACGAACACCTGCATTCACCATCATCTATGCGATTAGGATGTTAGTGAACCGATTCTATCTTTGTGAAAACACTTCAAACATGAAAAGGCTGATACCCTACTTTTTGATTTTTACCTTCACGATCCACACCGGTTGTTCTAGAATGGATGATGATGCAACCACCATCACCACTTCCGCATTGGTGGTGAAATCGAATCCTGCTCCGGTACCTACTCAAGATGTATTATCGAGGCAAGAGCTGGACACCAGGATCATCAACAGTTACGAGACGAATCGTGACTTTCACTGGACGGATGTCGACTTGCATACGCTTTGGAGCGCTGCGAGCACGGTGCAATTGATTGCCGTAGGATATCAGCCTGCCGACTACAAAGACCTCCAACTCCACTTGCATCAGATCAACGTCAAAAGCGGCGACTGGCTGAAAGTGCATGATGCATTGATCGATGTGGTCGTTAACACCTTAAAAGAAAAAGGCATCGATACCGATGCTCAAGCGATCGTCGACGAAGACGATGACCGTCTGCCTATTCTTGTTTTCCGGACAGCAGACAAAGACGTCATCACCAAACTGTATAATCTTAAAAACGTCCGCTATGTCGAGCCGTACGGATATTGGCCTCAGCAATGGGTGGAGCGTTCCTCCTCCGGCTGCAGTAGCTCTACAGAGCCGTTGAATCCGGCCGACTGGACTTCGATTGCTCCGGCTTCGCTTCTACCCTGGAATTTCAACAACCTTCAAGTACCCGCTGCCTGGAATATTTCGCAAGGGCTGGGTGTCCGGATCGGAGTGATAGACGCAGGAATCAGCTCTGCTCAGCCGTTGTTAGGCAACCAATTCAATGACGGCATGTCGGCAGTCGGCAGAACCATCACGACCGACTACACGCTGGGCACATCGGCTTACACATCCTGTACCCATGGCACGTCGATGTGCGGAACTGCCGCAGGTCCGCGTAATAGTCAAAACGCTACTACGGGCGTCGCCTATAAATCGAGCCTTCACTTCATCCGCGCCTGCAACGATGTGGTGCTCGACCAATCCTCTGAACTGTCAGGCGTAAAAAAAGCACTGATAAAAATGGGCGACCTAGCCGATATCCGCGTGATCAGCATGTCGATCGGAACGCCTTTCTCCAGTGGGACTTTGCAAGATGGCGCTACCTATGCCTACAACAAAGGCAAATTGATCATGGCTGCCGCCGGTACTTCTTTTTCCATCACGAGTTGGTGGAGCGTGATCTATCCTGCCGCCTACCCTCAGTGCGTAGCCGTTACCGGTGTGAAAGAAAGCGGCTCTACTTGTGCAAGCTGCCACGATGGAAGTCAGGTGCTGTTCACGGTTCCAATGGAAAGGGACGCCAACTCCAGTCGTAACTCTTTATCGCTGAAACCTTCGACCGTTTCTCCTTCATACATAGGTGGTAGCTCGGTTGCTACTTCGACTGCAGCGGGTATCGCAGCGTTAGTCTACTCTGCCAGACCAACCTTGAACCGCACACAAGTGGTCGACATCCTTTGCAGGACCGCCCAGAATTATCCTACTCGAAGCTCGACCAAAGGATTCGGCAACCTGAATGCAAACGCTGCAGTGAATCTGGCGTTGACATACTAGATTAAGTTAAAAGTCAAAAGTCA
>JBJTRB010000171.1:0-10027 GCA_046075925.1 Bacteroidota bacterium
GTTGTTCAAGATCGCAACCAACAACTGCATCGATTTCATCCGCCGCAAGAGGAAGTTCACGTTCTCCATCGATAAAGGCATGGAGAACGACAGCGGTCAGGAGATGCAATTCGAGATCAAGTCACCGATGCTGGATCCGGAAGAAAAGATGATCAAGAAGCAGAAGGCTGCTTTGATGCGGGATGTAGTGGAAAAACTCAAACCGCGATACAAGCGACTTGTCGAATTGAGGTATTTCCACGAACGCTCCTATGAGGAGATCGCGGAAGAACTCAATCTTCCTCTTGGAACCGTCAAGGCTCAACTGTTCCGTGCGCGCGAGTTCCTTTATCAGATTCTCAAAAATCGCGAAGAGCAGATCTGAGCTGGTTCCTACGGGAAATCAGTTTTCCTCTTCATTCAAATGCCATGAATCCTATCGACCTTGTGTTTCGTTATTTTCCAGAATTGACAGCGGAACAACAGGAGCGTTTTGCTCAGCTTGGTCCCCTGTATGAGGAGTGGAATTCCAAAATCAACGTGGTGTCGCGGAAGGATATGGATAATTTCCATACTCATCATGTGCTGCACTCATTGGGAATCGCCACCGTGTTACGATTCGTCGATGGCACTCACGTGGTAGATGTCGGAACAGGCGGAGGATTTCCGGGCATTCCTCTTGCGATTCTTTTTCCACAAGTGAATTTCCATCTGGTCGACTCTATCGGAAAAAAAATCACTGTCGTCGAAGCCGTTCGTGATGCGCTGGGGTTGATG
This sequence comes from Bacteroidota bacterium, assembly GCA_046075925.1. GTDB lineage: Bacteria > Bacteroidota > Bacteroidia > AKYH767-A > 2013-40CM-41-45 > Pollutiaquabacter. The sequence continues at coordinate 757 of JBJTRB010000171.1, forward strand.
AACGTTACTTGCGAAAAAGCTCGTGCCGAATCGCTGCCGGGTAAACGGTTCGACTTCGTGGTCAGCCGTGCGGTTGCGGCCTTGCCGGATTTCGTTCAAATGACCAGGCATCTGATTCGCAGTGGCAACAAGAACCCCTTGCCGAATGGATACCTGTTACTGAAGGGAGGGGATTTGGAAGAGGAATTAAGCACTTTTAGGAAAAAAGTATCCATTTTTGAGCTCAAATCGCATTTTTCGGAAGATTTTTTTCTAACTAAGAAGGTTGTTTACCTGCCGGCCTGAATCGGTTTTCTATTCGTTTTTTTAATTGATTGCTTGTCTCAATGAAAAGTATTAGTACCTTTGCGGTCCTGTTTTTAGGACAAAAATCGAGATTTCATCATGAAACGGACCTTCCAGCCTTCGAACCGCCGCAGAAAGAACAAGCACGGCTTCCGCAAACGCATGGACACGGCTAACGGCCGTCGCATTATTGCCGCCCGCCGCAAGCGTGGCCGTAAGAAGCTTACGGTCTCTGACGAGAAGAAAGCGAAATAATCTGATCATACGCTTTTGCCAAGCGAAGATGCCGGTGCCAACACCGGCATTTTTCATTCTATGCTGCCAGAGAATTTTCTGACGGCCTCGGCTACCGAACGGGTAAGCAATTGATGACCTGCATCCAACTGTTGCTTCGATCCCAGGTGCCCCAACGCATTCACCCAGCGGTCAACATCGGAAGGCGGCAGGATCTTATCGTAACGTCCAAGAAAAAACACCACACTAACGCCGTGCGTTTTCACACCGCGTATCACATCCTTCAGCGTAGGAAGAATGTGCCGATAAAACATCCAAACGTCATAGACGCGTTGCCGCTTCGATGCATTATCGAAATTCTCCCATGCGAACGTGATCAACTTTTTTCGCACCAATCCGGTAGCAGCCAGAAGTCTTCCGGCAAGTTTCAGTGGTCGAGGGTTTTCTACAGCACGTTTGAAAATTCGTTGACCGATCCAGTGCGACGTGACAAATCGGTACCAGAGGTTCTTCGTCAGTCCGTCGGGAGCCAACAGCAGTGCGCGATGAATCCTTTCCGGCATCTCTTCCAACAAGCACAGACAAATACGACCGCCCAAACTGTATCCAAGGATGGAGACTCTTTCCCAGCCGTGTTTTTCCAGAAGGGTATGGAACATCGTGCTCAACTCTTTTTCGTTGAACGCTGCAGCCTCGGATGGTAAATCGCAACAGCTGTCGCCATGCCCATAGAGGTTCATGCAAACCAGCGTATAGCGGTCGCCCAATACAGCTACGAAGTCTTTGAAGTCGGCTGCCGACTGTCCGAACCCATGAAAGGCAATCAACGGCTCAGGACCGACACCCCCAACGAGGTATTCCCAATGATACGGGCCGACGTCGAGCCTTTCGCTGCGTAATTCTGCATTTGTTTCCACTTCAATTGCAAGGTACACCATGTGCTGAAATCCTTCGAAAAGTCAGAAGTCACGCCCTTATCAACAACCTGTCGAAAACCTTTATAAGCAGGTAAGGACGCAAGATGTATCTTTGTTTGCGCTCTGAAATACCGGGCGATATTGGAATATAGAACACTGTAATCCAGCCACTTCGTGCCAAAAGATACATCCATCCGTTCCGTCCTGATCATCGGTTCAGGTCCCATCGTCATCGGTCAGGCTTGCGAGTTCGATTATTCGGGCAGTCAGGCCTCCCGTTCATTGAAAGAGGAGGGAATCGAGGTCACCCTGATCAACTCCAATCCGGCGACCATCATGACCGACCGGGTGACGGCCGATAACGTCTACCTGAAACCGCTCACCAGGAAATCGATCATCGAGATCCTGGAAAAACATAAGATCGACGCCGTGCTTCCTACCATGGGCGGGCAGACGGCGTTGAACCTCGCCATCGATTGTCAAAAGGCAGGTGTTTGGGATAAGTACGGAGTACGCATCATCGGTGTCGATATCGATGCGATCCATACCACCGAAGACCGCGAAAAATTCCGCTTGCGCATGCTGGAGCTCGGCGCCGGTGTATGCAAGGGTCGTACAGCCACCTCCTTCCTTGAGGGAAAAGAAATCGCTCAAGAGATCGGTTTTCCATTGGTGATCCGTCCCTCCTTCACCCTTGGCGGGACCGGTGGCGGATTTGTCAATCACAAGGAAGATTTCGACTCGGCACTCAACCGCGGTTTGCACGCTTCACCGGTGCACGAGGTGCTCATTGAAAAATCCATCATGGGTTGGAAAGAATTCGAATTGGAATTGCTGCGAGATTCATCAGGCAACGTGATCATCATCTGCTCCATCGAGAATTTCGATCCCATGGGTATCCATACAGGCGATTCCATCACGGTGGCGCCTGCCATGACACTTTCTGATACTACCTATCAGAGGATGCGCGATCTGGCCATCAAGTGCATGAACGGAATCGGGAATTTCGCTGGTGGTTGTAACATCCAGTTCTCTGTCAATCCGGATAACGAAGAAGAGATCATCGTCATTGAGATCAATCCACGTGTGTCTCGCTCTTCAGCATTGGCTTCCAAAGCGACCGGCTATCCGATCGCCAAGATCGCAGCAAAGTTGTCCATCGGCTATCATCTCGACGAGCTGAAAAACCAGATCACCAAGAGCACTTCTGCATTTTTCGAACCGACACTCGATTATGTGATCGTGAAGGTGCCACGATGGAATTTCGATAAATTCAAAGGCACCGACCGACACCTTGGTCTGCAGATGAAATCCGTAGGCGAAGCGATGGGCATCGGCCGTTCATTCCAGGAAGCGCTCCAGAAGGCCTGTCAATCCTTAGAGATCAAACGTAACGGACTCGGCGCCGATGGTCGTGAAATCCGTGACCAGGAAGATATCCTGGACAGTTTGGAGCGGCCGCGCTGGAACCGTCTCTTTCATATTTACGACGCATTCAAGCTGGGTATCCCATTCAATACGATCCGCAAGCTGACTCGCATCGATCCGTGGTTCTTGCGCCAGATCGAAGAGCTCATCTTGTTGGAAAAGGAAATCCAGCAATACCGTGTCGATACCGTACCGCGTGAATTGCTCATGACGGCCAAGAAGAAAGGCTATGCTGATCGGCAGGTAGCTCACTTGCTTGGCTGCCTGGAAAGCCAGGTGCACAAGAAACGTCGCGAGCTCGGTATTTCAAGGGTGTGGAAACTAGTGGACACCTGCGCCGCCGAGTTCGAAGCCAAGACGCCATATTATTACTCGACCTTCGATGAGGAGAACGAATCGGCTTCCTCCGACCGCAAGAAGGTCGTCATTCTCGGATCGGGTCCGAACCGCATCGGTCAAGGAATCGAGTTCGATTACAGCTGCGTGCACGGAGTCCTTGCAGCGAAGGAATGCGGCTACGAGACCGTGATGATCAACTGCAACCCTGAAACAGTCTCTACGGATTTCGATATAGCCGATAAGCTCTATTTCGAACCTGTTTTCTGGGAGCATATCTATGAGATCATCGAGCACGAAAAACCCGATGGAGTCATTGTTCAACTTGGAGGACAAACAGCGCTCAAACTGGCGGAGAAACTGAACAAATACGGCATCAAGATCATCGGAACATCTTTCGAATCCCTTGATCTTGCGGAGGACCGTGGCCGATTTTCCACGTTGTTGCGCGACTTAGGTATTCCATATCCCAAATTCGGAGTCGTGGAAGATGCCGACCATTCTGTCGCCCTTTCGCGTGAATTGGGATTCCCCTTGCTTGTGCGTCCTTCCTATGTGCTGGGTGGCCAAAGCATGAAGATCGTGATCAATGAAGAGGAGTTGGAACAGCACGTCGTGAAGATCCTGCAGGACATCCCTGACAATAAGATCCTGTTGGATCATTTCCTGGAAAAGGCCATTGAAGCGGAGGCTGATGCGATTTGCGACGGGGAGGATGTTTACATCATCGGAATCATGGAGCACATCGAGCCGGCTGGAATCCACAGTGGCGACAGTAACGCGGTGTTGCCTCCATTCGACTTGAGTGATGCGGTCATGAAACAGATCGAAGAATACACCATCAAGATCGCCAAAGCCATGCAGGTGAAAGGATTGATCAACATCCAATTCGCCATCAAGGATGAAAAGGTCTATGTGATCGAAGCCAATCCGCGTGCATCCAGAACAGTTCCGTTCATCGCCAAGGCGTATGATGAGCCATATGTGAATTATGCCACTAAAGTGATGTTAGGAGAGAAGAAAGTCCGCGATTTCAAATTCAATCCTAAGCACAACGGTTACGCCATCAAAGTGCCTGTTTTCTCGTTTGAAAAATTCCTCGATGTGAACAAAGAGCTCGGCCCGGAGATGAAATCCACAGGCGAGGCCATTCATTTCATTCAGGACTTGAACGATGACTTCTTCCAGAAGCTGTATGGTGAGCGCAATCTCTATCTGTCCCGCTGATCGACGGTCAACATGAAAGAACTGTTCTATGTCCTACTCACGGCGTTCATCCTGTTCGGATTCTTCCGTCGTTTCATTTACTTCCAGGCGTATCAGTCTTTCACCAAGGCAGCCGAAGATTTTCATAAGCAGCGCACGCAGGCTCAGGAAAAGACCAAGCCGGTTCGCTCCAAGCAGCAGGATCGCTTGAAAGATGTCGGCGAATACGTCGACTATGAAGAGGTCAAATGACCTGGTGTCCCTGTCTGTTCATTCGAACTGCCCTTTTCCTATTGGTACAAGTCTCTTTTTTCGCATCTTAGCACTGATACTCCACCCATGAAAAAATACTTACCCCACGTATTGTCCGTCCTGTTTTTCATGACGGTCACCTTCTTTGTGTTTCAACCCTTGTTTCAAGGCAAGGAATTGAAGCAGACGGATATCGATAACTGGAAAGGGATGTCCAAGGAGCTGACCGATTTCAAGGAAAAGACCGGCGAACAGACCCTTTGGACCAATTCCATGTTCGGTGGTATGCCGGCCTACCAGATTTCCGCGGTTTATCCTGCCAACCTGTTCCAATACATCGATAAAGCGTTGACGTTAGGACTTCCATCGCCGGCCAACATGGTTTTTCTATTCATGATAGGATTTTATCTCCTGCTCATCACCATGCGTATCGAGCCCTTGCTGGCAGTATTGGGAGCCGTCGCTTTTGCCTTCAGCAGTTACTTCTTCATAGTGATCGAGGCGGGCCACAACTCTAAGGCGCATGCCATCGGATATATGGCACCGGTCGTTGCAGGTGTATTGATGACGTATCGTGGCCGGTTGTTGACCGGATCTATACTGACCGGTGTTTTCCTGGCCCTGGAACTCTATGCCAACCACCTTCAGATCAGTTATTACCTGGCCATCATCATTCTGCTTTTAGGTGTCAGTGAATTGTATCGGGCAGTCCGCGAAAAGCAATTGCCCTATTTCCTCAAAGCCTCTGCGCTGATGTTAGTGGCTGTATTGTTGGCGGTCGGCTCGAACATCACCAACCTCATGGCCACCCAGGAGTATGCAAAGTATTCTACAAGGGGGCCGTCTGAACTTACCTCTGATAAGGAAAACAAGACTGGAGGATTGGATCGCGATTATATCACGGATTGGAGTTATGGAGTAGGTGAGAGCTTTACCTTGTTGGTTCCTGGTTTCAAGGGTGGAGCAAGTGAGCCCATCTCCAAGAACCATCGCGATGCTTTGAAATCGGTCGACAGCCAGTTTCGGGAAGGTGTTTCCAATTTCGGAGCGTACTTCGGTGATCAGCCGTTCACCAACGGACCTGTATATGTGGGTTGCATCATCGTACTGTTGTTTGTCATCGGCTTATTCATCGTCGAGGGACCTGTCAAATGGTGGTTGGCAGCAGCTACGCTGCTCTCTTTGCTGTTGAGTTGGGGACGGAATTTCATGGGCTTCACCAATTTCTTTTTGGATAATGTACCCGGTTACGACAAGTTCAGAGCGGTCGCCATGATCCTGGTGATTGCGGAGTTCACGATGCCTTTATTGGCCGTGATGGCCTTGCATCGACTGGTGACGGAACAGGATGCTTTTGCCAAATACGGTCGTCGCACACTTTATGCAGGTGGTGCAGTACTGGTCATCACTTTACTTATCGCCTTGATGCCCGACATGTTCACCTCGTTCTATTCTCAAACCGAATACGACCAGGTGGCAGCCTCGGTGAAGGACCAGAATCTTCCTCCCGGAACTCTGGAGAGTTTCTTTCAGGCCATCTCCCAGGCTCGTCGTGCCATCGTCGTTCAGGATGCCTGGCGCACCTTCGCATTCTTGTTGGCTTCTTTCGGTTTCATTTACGCTTTCCTGCGTTTCAGATTTCAGAAATCGATCCTGCTGGCCGGATTGGTGCTGCTCGTGGTTGCTGATCTTGGAACAGTCAATGCGCGTTATCTTTCTGCTGAAGATTTCGAGCGCGTAAAAGCCAATGATGATCCTTTTCCGATGACTGCAGCCGATCAGGCGTTATTACAGGACACCAGCAGTTACCGGGTCTTGAATCTGTCCGTCAATACCTTCAATGATGCCAGCACTTCGTATCGTCACCAATCCATCGGTGGTTATCACGGTGCTAAAATGAAGCGATATCAGGAGCTGATCGCCAGCAGGATCTCCGAGGAGATCGTAGCCATTCGTATGGCGCTGCAGCGTCAGGATTCCACCGTCATGCCGATCGTAACCGGTCAGCCGGTGCTGAACATGCTCAATGCGAAATATTTCATTCTGAATTCGAATGGAATGCCCTTCCCCAATTACGGCGCGCTTGGCAATGCCTGGTTCGTGCCTGAAGCCAAAGTGGTGGAGAATGCAGATGCTGAATTGGAAGGTCTCAAGGCGTTCGATCCGACAGCAGCCATGTTAGTGGACCGTCGATATTCCGATCAACTGACTGGATATGTGTTTCGCCCGGATTCAACGGCTACCATCCGTCTGGACCGTTATCAACCCAATCATCTCACGTATTCTTACGCTACTTCTGCCGAGCGCTTGACTGTTTTTTCAGAAGTCTATTATGATAAAGGCTGGAATGCATACGTCGACGGCAAGCCTGCTCCTTATTTCAGGACCGATTATGTCTTAAGAGGCATGCGACTTCCTGCAGGAAAACATACCGTGGAATTCCGCTTCGAGCCGGAAGTGTTTGCCAAGGGGGAGAAGATCGCCTTGGCCAGTTCCGGTTTGCTGGTTTTGTTGCTGCTAGCAACTGCATTCATCGAGTGGCGTAAGTCCCGTTCAGCATCCTGAAAACAGCTTGTTGTGGAGGTAAAGTCGGATGTACTGTTCATCACTTACTACTGGCCGCCAAGCGGAGGTGCCGGTGTGCAACGGTCGCTTAAATTCGTAAAGTACCTTCCTTCGTTCGGTATCCATCCTGTCGTTCTGACTGTCGATCCCGACAAGGCCACCTATCCGGTGATCGATGAAAGTCTGAAGGGCGAGGTGACTGCGGGCACAACCGTATTACGCACGGACTCCTTCGAGCCCCTGCGTTGGTTATCACGATTGACTGGCGGTAAAGCAAGGATACCTCATGGAGGATTCACCAACCAGCGCAAGGATAAATGGAGTCAACGTGTGCTTCGCTTCATCAGAGGTAATTTCTTCCTTCCTGATGCCCGTGTCGGGTGGGTGCGACATGCCGTACGTGCTGCCGCCCGCATTATAACCGAAAAGGGAATCAGCACAGTTGTCATTTCTTCGCCACCGCATAGCTCCCAGTTGATCGGCTTGGAGTTGAAGAGACGTTTCCCTCATATCAAATGGGTGGCTGATCTGAGAGATCCTTGGACCGATATCTATTATTACGAAGAGATGCATCATCTGCCCTTCGCCAGGAAAAAGGATGCATCGTTGGAGAAGCAGGTGTTGGAGCGATGCGATTCGGCAATCGTGGTGAGCGAGCACTTGCGAAAACTCTTCGTTTCAAAAACAGGTGCGGAGCTGTCTTCGAAATTCCATGTCCTGTCCAATGGTTTCGATTTGGAGGACTTCAGAGCGGCAGTCGCACCTCCTTCAGACCGATTCACCGTTACCTATGTCGGTACTATTGCAGATAATTATCGTCCTGAAGTGTTCATCGACGCGTTGGTTCTGCTCAGGAAGGAATTGCCAGAATCGAAGATTCGATTGAGGTTCGTAGGCAGTCCATCCATTTCCCTGACGGATCAACTGAAAAAAGCAGGCTTGAATCAACTGTGCGATTTCATTCCCTATGTAGCACATGAGGAAGCGGTGCGCTACATGCGCGAATCTTCACTGCTGTTGTTGTTGATTCCACAAACAACGCACGACCGTTTAATCCTTACTGGAAAACTCTTCGAATACCTTGGTGCCGGTGTTCCGGTCGTTGGCATAGGTCCGGTAGACGGAGATGCTGCAAGCGTATTGACGAGCTCGGGTGCAGGAAGGGTGTTCGACAGGAATGATGCAGTCGGGCTTTCTAGGCTGCTTATCGACTATTACTTTAAATGGCTGCAAAATACCGACCTTCGCCACGGACGTGATGTCTCGGTTTATGAGCGCAAAGCCCTCACAAAAAGGTTGGCCGAAATCATTCGTTCAAATCAATCCTGATCTCTCGTGTGCGGCATCGCAGGTTTCATTGATCCAATGTTAAAGGGCTCTCGGGCAACCGATGTTCTTGCCTCCATGTTGGAAGCCATTGCGCACCGCGGTCCCGATGCCCGTGATACCTGGTCGCAGGATGATGTCTGGCTCGGTCATAATCGATTAAGCATCATCGACCTTACAGCTGACGGCACCCAACCGATGCACGGTTTCGGGAGCGTCATCGTATTCAACGGGGAAGTCTACAACTATGTCGAACTTCGTCATGAGTTGCAGCAGCTTGGTTTTTCCTTTTCGACTGCCACCGATACCGAGGTTGTCCTGGCTGCCTACCGGCACTACGGCGTTGATTGCGTCAAGAAGTTCGTGGGCATGTGGGCGTTCGCCCTGTGGGATCTGACAGCAAAGCGACTCTTCTGTTCGCGCGACCGTTTCGGCATCAAGCCGTTTCACTACATCGAAAAAAACGGAGCGTTTCATTTCGCTTCAGAGTACAAAGCGTTGCGTTGTTCTCCTCATTTCTCTGCAGCATTGAATGTGAACCAGGCCTTGCGAGGAGTGCAGATGGGATGGAATGCCTACCACGATGAGACGTACTACACGGTTGTGCGCACTTTGCCAGCGGCAAGTAACCTTGTCTGGGAGAATGGTAAAAGTCGCATCAGCCGCTACTGGGAAATCGACACGTCGAATCTATCCCATGAGGATGAAGGAAATCTGACAGC
>JBJTRB010000172.1:0-2797 GCA_046075925.1 Bacteroidota bacterium
AATTCACATCACACAGGAACAGATGGATGTGTATGTGGCAGGGAGGAAGCGGGCGAAGTAATTGGGTGGTTGGTTGAGGAGAGGAAATAGCCGAAGGAGCCTGAAGAGTCGAAATAGTCTGAAGAGTCGAAATAGTCACAACGGACTTTTGACTATTAAGGCTCTTATGACTCCTTCGAAGCTTCAGACTCTTTCGACTATTTTGACTCCTTATACTTTTTAACCCCCTTAAAACACCAACCCCCTTCCTTTCCCAAGAACCAGCATATAATTTCAAAAGGGTTCATCGGTTCGACAGACCTTTACCTGATGAGCACTGAAAATTCAATTCTCATTTCCAGAAAAATCCATGAGCTACGCGGCCGAAAAGTGATGATGGATTTCGATCTGGCAGAACTTTTCGGCATTCCGACCAAGGTTTTCAATCAATCTGTCAGGCGGAACAGCGCCCGTTTTCCGGAGGATTTCATGTTTCAACTTAGCTCGGATGAATGGGAAAACTTGAGGTCACAGATTGTGACCTCAAGTTGGGGAGGAATTAGACATAAGCCACACGCCTTCACTGAGCAAGGTGTGGCAATGCTGTCGAGCATTTTGAATAGTGATAGTGCGATAAAAATGAATATCTCGATTATTCGGACGTTTATCCATTTGCGCCACGTGTCAATGGCACACCAGGATCTTCAGAGCCGGATTGCTTCGCTGGAAAAGAAATACGATCAACGCTTCGAATCTATCGAGCAGGCATTGGATTTCCTGATCGATCAGAAAGCTGCGGAAGTGTTGCAGGAAAACAGGAAGATGATCGGCTTTGGTAAGTAATCGATCTTCAAAGTCCGGATTTTAAATAGTCAGAATAGTCTAAAGAGTCTAAATAGTCAGCAAATGAAATAGTCAAAACAGTCCCACTAGTCCCAATAGTCACAACAGACTTTTGACTATTCAGACTCTTCCGACTATTTAGACTCTTCTTACTCTCACGACTCCTTCCTCACCGCTTGCAGATTTGCTATTATTTTGTACATTTGCATCCCTTGCAGAGTGTATAATATTCTAACTAATTAATAATCAATAAGATGTACGCGATTGTAAACATCGCCGGCCAGCAGTTCAAGGTCCAGAAAGACATGCGTGTCACCGTTCACCGTTTGGAAGGCGCAGCCGGAAAATCGGTCGAATTCAAAGAAGTGGTGCTGGTTGACGACAACGGTAAAGTGAAAGTCGGCGCTCCTAACGTGAGCGGCGCTTCGGTTTCTGCCAAAATCCTCTCCCACGTGCGTGGCGACAACGTGATTGTCTTCAAGAAAAAACGCCGTAAGGGTTATCAGAAGCAGAACGGTCATCGTCAGGACCTCACCATCGTACAAATCGATAGCATCAAGGCTTGATCATTCAGTAACCAACTAATTCCTCCAATACAATGGCACACAAAAAAGGCGTAGGTAGTTCCAAGAACGGTCGCGAATCCCACAGTAAGCGTCTTGGTATCAAAATATACGGCGGACAAAGCGTTATCGCCGGCAACATCATCGTCCGCCAGCGCGGTACCCGTCATTTCCCTGGCGACAATGTCGGCATGGGCAAAGACCACACGCTGTATGCACTGGTTCCTGGCAAGGTTGTATTCAAGAAAAAAGCAAACGAAAAGAGTTTCGTATCCGTTATGCCTTTGGGCACGGAAGCACAAGCCTGATTCATCCATTCATTCACTTACGGAACGCCAGCTCAACGCTGGCGTTTTCGTTTTTAAGCGGTTTTCAGCGACCCTCATTTTTCAAATCTGTCAGATTCATGCCGATTATTTCCGATTACCTCTTTCCAGTGGCGGTATTTTGGATGAAAATAAATACGCATGAACACACGTATCCTCTTTTTCGCCCTGTGGTCGCTGCCTTTCTGGGCCGACGCACAGAACGTCATTCCGAATGCTTCTTTTGAAAGCTGGAATACGACCGCTCCAAGTGGTTGGACAACCAACAACTCGGGAGTCATCACAACCCTCACTCAGGTTACGGATTCCAGGGAGGGCTTGTATGCCATCCGTGGTACCGTCGTTCAGGGTGTGAATACCGTTTCGCAATCGCCCATGCTTCAATCGATCTACGGAAACGTAGGTTTCCCGGTCGATGAGTCATTCACGGAAATCTCTCTCTATTACAAGACCTTTCTATGGGGTGGAGATCATTTCAATGTCAACGTACAGATTTTCGATCCGGGCTACAACCTGGTCGGTGGCGGCACTGCCAGCCTTTCGGGGATTCTGCCCGATTACACCCCTGTGACGATACCCATCACGCATTTTGCACCCGGCGCGGCGTTTGCCAACATCATGCTCACCATTGCGGATCCAACAGGACAAACGAATGGTCACATACAGTCGTGGTTCCAGGTCGATAACATCACCGGTCCTGAAATGTCGACGGGTGTTCATTCCACCTGCCTTGCAACTACCGATACCTGGGCCACCTGCAAGGATGGAACCGTGCGGCTTGTTGCAGACCGCGCAGGAAGCTATCGTGTGCAGGCGATGTCGATCACGGGACAGGAATTGTTCACTACGGAGTCCACGCTGCTGAAAGGTGAGCGCCTGGCGATGCCCATGCGTACATCATCCGATTATCATGGAATCATCCTGCTGCGCACAGAGCGCGATGGTGTCGTGGTGAAGACCATCCGTCAGATCATCTGATCAGTCGAGCGCTGTATTCAGGAAGCGATTGAATGGCGTGAGTAATTGCGCTTTGGTCAACAGCTTTTTCACAAAGTCCGCCTGAACCACCTGCTCATCGTTGAATCC
>JBJTRB010000173.1:0-3392 GCA_046075925.1 Bacteroidota bacterium
TTTGTCGAACCACGTTCTGCCGCAGATGGGCCGGCCCACTTCATCGTGTTCAAACGTCAAACCATGGATTTTTCGAAATGAGAAAATCTCCACTCGTCATCCTCGGTCTGATGTGGCTCCTTGGAAGCCGCGTTCCTGCAATGGGGTTTCCTGATGCAGCGACTACGGATTCTTCGCAAGCATGGAGTTTCGGTAATTTCCCCAAGAAAGCGCAGAATACGTTCGAGAACTTGAGCGTATCCGGGTATTACCGTTTCGTCACCAACTACCGCCACCTGGCAGTAGCGTATCCTCACCTGCAGAAAACCCCGGAGAACATTTTTGTCGGCGACGACAGCCAGATTCCACAACTGTCATTGAACATCGCCGGTAGTCTCGGGAAGAACACATCATTCGGAACCGATCTGTACATGTGGACACCGATGACCGGCCAGGGACAGATCGAGAATGTCAAAGGCCTCAACCTCGGAATCAGTCTGTATGGAAATTATACGAGCGACATCGGTGACTTCACGGTTCGCACGGGAGGTATCAATTGGTATTCACTTACACCGTTCACCTTCCAGACGAACAAAGGCTATGACCGTTACAGCATCTTCGAACGCAATCCATGGGATCCGAATACAAGAATGGTCGATTCGCGTTATGCTACTTTCTACAATGCAGGAGCGATCAACCAGGATGAACGTTGGGGTCAGCAGGCATTTCAAGGGCTGATACTGGAGGGCAATCGCATGCCGAATGGATTTTCCGGCGTGCTCATGTATGGTAAGACACAGCTGAATGGCGGACTATCGCCCATCCCCAACACTTCTTATGGAGGGAAGATCAAGAAGGCGTTCGGTAGCAGCTATGTCAGCTACAACACGTTCAATAATACAAGCTATACCGACACTACGGAGCGCGATCGGGCAGGATTCAACGTATCTACCATCGAATTCAAAACGTTGATTGGCGATCTGACATTGAAAGGCGAAGCAGGCTTCGGCAGGACGTTCGACCAGGACCAGTTCTATGACTGGGGCGAATTGATTTCCATCAAGGCGGCTATGCCGATCTTCGGTCGGGTGCCGGTAGAGGCGCACTTGTTCCGTATCAGCCCCGATGCGGTGAACAACTCAGCAGCCTTTATCAACACGTCAAAGGACCTCACCAACTACGATTTGTACAGCCCGGGTACGCAACCTGTTTTACCTGCCGTAGCCAGCGCCATGGTGAGCAACGGGCAGCTGGTGAACAACCGTACCGGTTTGGAGTTGAATACCCAGCTCAATTTCGGTCCGTTCAAGACCAACCTGGGATACCATGTTTCATCGGAGATAGAAAGTCGCTCGGCTGCCATCACCTACAGTCACCCCGTCAACAGCCTGGTGCTTGCGCATTTTTGGCGCTGGGGATTCCCTACCAATGTCGGCCCCTATGAAAACCTTTCCAAGATCTACCGATCCGTTTATGAGACGGTGAACATCACGGCCGTCGACACGAGCACCGGACTGCCTGTCGACAGGAAGTGTTTCAATAGTTTGGAAGCGAACATCAAGTACAGCACCCGATTGGCCGGTCGTGATCTGTATGTTTTTTATCTGGGGCAATTCAGTTCATCCCAGTTTTTCCTCTCTCCCTTCACGGTCCTTTCCGAACGCGCATTGCTTCGGACGTATTACCATCAGTTGGAATCGTATTGGACGATCAGTAAAAGCGTGGTATGGTGCAATTATGTAGGGCATGAAAGGATCATCGCCAATTACGACACCGAAATTAATTCGGAAATCGTCTACGGGGTTGAAACCGGAACGCGACGTCCCAAGAACCAGACCGGCTGGAGTTTCGCCACCGGATTCGACATACGCATGAGTCGGAATGCGGGACTCTATCTCAGACAGCGTTGGATAGATTATCATGACAGCAGTTTCGCGAACGATCGCTACAAAGGGTACGAATCGACCGTCGAAATCAAAATATTCTTCTGATGAAAAAGAAAACACGATTACCGCTTTTCCTTTATCTCGTGATGGTCTTTTCGACCGTTGCGGCGCAAGATGCTCAGCGTAAGATGGTCGACTTTACCGGTGGCGCACGTTCGGTGATCACGAACAATATGCTCTCCGTGATGGACACCGTCCCTGACACCACTACGGTCGATCATACCACGACCGGATATGCATTGGTCGATCTCGGTGTGAACATCCGTCCCAATGAAAAGACCGAATTGATGGGGATGTTCCGTATACGCAGCGATTATGGCGGATTCTGGGGGGCAGGCGTCACATTCGATGTACGCCAACTCTGGCTGAAGGGAATAATCGGAAACATCGTGCGATATCAGGTGGGCGATCTTAATCTCAAGCAAACACCTTTCACCTTGTATAATCATCACGCCGATCGGTTCGACTCGCTGCCCGATGTTTTCTCGTTGCAATCCGACATCGTCGATTACGAGCGCTTTTATATCGGGAACACCTGGCGTCAGCAAGGAGTCAATGTCGACTTCGGACTGGTTTTCGCGAAAGGCATCCAGGGGATTGATTTTTCAGGCTATGTGACGCGGATGAATGCCACCGATTTCCTTTCCGTTCCCGACCGCTTGATGGCAGGATTCAGCGCCGTGGTCGTGCAGCAGGAAGACCTTAAGATCGGCTTCCACCAATCCACGATGTTTGATGTACAGGGAACCGCAGCGGAGAACGTTTCTTTCAATAACCGCGTGCAATCGTTGACGGGCTTCTATCGCCTTGGCGCCGGTAATGTCGTTCTCTCCTTGGATGGAGAAGGCGGAACCAGCCGCTACACGGACAGCCGCTTTTCCGACCGTGCACCATTGAGCGATTATTTCCTTTATGGTCGACTCAAAGCGGATATGAAGGACCGCAACTTGTCGGTCTACCTTGGCTATCTCAATGTCGGGCCTGATTTCCGGAGCTACGGCGCACAGAGCAAAGACATCGATTATTCCGCCTTGCCTCAGGATTTCGATCGTTATACCAATGGACAGATCGTACGACCGCTTGATTTATCCGATCTGATCGGGAATGCCAACCTGTATAAGACCTCGGTATCGGATAAGTTGATGGGATTCAATCCAGCCATCAACAATGTGTTGCCCTATGGCATCGCCACATTCAACCGGCTAGGATATTTCTCAGGCATCGATTACAGTGGCATCAAAGCATTGCGGTTGCATGCCGAGTACTACGGCCTGCGTGAGGTACGCGGACAAGGAACGCTCTCCTTGAAGAACTTCACTGCTACTACCCTGAATGTGCGTTTTCAGGCCGGGGAACTACTTGATTGGAAGAAAAACTTTTCCCTGCATGCAGGGTTATCTTATCAGACAACCAACCGCAAGAGTGATTTGAGTGTGGAAGAAGTCTTCTTGAACAGCTCACGACTAC
>JBJTRB010000174.1:0-5702 GCA_046075925.1 Bacteroidota bacterium
GGAAGTGAATAGAAATGGAATACTACTTGCCTTGGGCCTTTTCACTACCGGGTGGGCCGTCCAGGGTCAGCCTGACCCGAAGCGCTATTGGAGCTCTCCACGCGATGGGCAATTGTCACTTACCGCCACCTTCGGCGAAATCAGGAACGAGCATTTTCATTCAGGAATCGATCTGAGTACCGGCGGTCAGGAAGGACTGGAGGTCAAAGCCGCCGCCGAAGGATACATCTCCCGGATCAAGGTCAGCCCGGATGGATTCGGCCGAGTACTCTACATCACCCACCCGAACGGTTTCGTTACGGTTTATGCGCATTTAAAGCGCTTCCGTGAGGACGTGCAGGCCTATACTCTGCAGAATCAGAAGGACAAGAAATCATTTTCCATTGAACTGCTACCAAAGAAAGATCAGTTTCCAGTCCTGCGTGGCGAGACAATCGCATTGAGCGGCAACAGTGGAGGCAGCCGTGCCCCTCACCTCCATTTCGAAGTAAGGGATGAGCGTACGGAGCAACCCATCAATCCCTTGCTTTTCGGATTACAAGTGGAAGACCATGTAAAACCGGAGTTCCGGGCACTCAGGGTCTATCCGCTCATGGAAAATGGCATTGTAGAGGGTTCGGACTCAGCCAGGTCCTATGAGATTTTCATTTCGGATACCGTTTACGGAGTAGGCACATCGGAATACATCAAGGTATTCGGAATCGCCTCTGTCGGATTCGACGTGTTCGACCGAATGGAGGGCAGTGATGCTGAATTGGGTATTTACAGCGCCGAACTCTACGTCGACAACATGCTTGCCTACACGTGGACGAACGACCGCTTCGACTTTGATGATACCCGATTCGTGAACGCGCATACCGATTACATGGTGAAGCAGCGCGACGGCATGTGCATCCAACGCTGCCAACGGCTCAGCGGTAACAACATGTCGTTGCTATATCCGGACACCGGTTTGACGGGCCTGATTGATTTTACCGGCGACGACTCGCACGACCTGCGATTCATCGCGCGTGACTTCGCGGGCAACCAGGCTGAAATCAATTTTCAGCTGCAAGCCTATTCTTCCTATGCCAACACCCCTTATCTCCCTCACTCCAAGCAGGAAGTGCGTATTTCCTGGGATAAAGGTGCCGCCATTCACAAGGAGGAATTGGACGTGGTGATTCCGGCTGGTGCTGTTTACCAGGAATGCTATTACCAGGACGACGCTGTAAAATCGGATAACTACTTATCACCTATTTACCTGATTGGAGACCGATACGAAGCCTTGCATACTCCGATATCGATCGGCATCAAACCAGACAAGCCGATTGCAGACAGCCTGAAAAGCAAAGCCCTGGTTGCAAGGCTGGAGTTGGACGGCAAACTGATCGCTTCGGGTGGCACCTGGAACAAGGAAATGCTCAGCACGAAAGTCCGCAAATTCGGCAGCTATGTCATCACGCTGGACACGGTTGCTCCCACCATCACTAAAGAATACTATCCTGCCGACCTGAACACCTCGCGTGGCGGCATCGTTCAGTTCAAAGTAGCTGACGCACTCTCCGGGATCCAATCCATGGAGACCACCATCGATGACCAATGGATGCTGGCGGAATTCGATGCAAAAGATGGTATGCTGACCGTCGACCTCCAAGGCTTACCTCTGAACCAACTTCATACGGTGCACATCGTTTTGAAAGACGATCGGAATAATATCACCGATTGGACGGACAAGTTCTGGTGGTGATGGACACAGTACCGCGCTCAAAATCGGATGACCTCAAAGTGAGCGCATACCATTAATAGGGTATTTTCTTATTTTCCATCTCGGGCACATTCGCCAGCCAAAGCCCCTGTGGCCATGTTTGATTAATATTGAGGTTGAATAAATCAGCCGTCCAGTTACAGTACTTCCACTACGGCATTGATTCATCCATGAAACCCGTCAGGCTGCAATCGATACTCCATGTTATTTGTCCGAATCGGACTTTATTTCCTGTTGCATGGAGGCTGATTTGCTTTTTCATCTGTTTGAACCTGACCAGTACGGCCAGCAGTCTGGACACCCGTTTTTTCTCCACTATCCTGGATGCCGATTTCGGCCTTAACCGAACCAAAATTTATGACATCAAGGTGGATCAAGCCGGGTATGTCTGGTTGGCCACCGAACGGGGTGTGATTCGCTACGACAGGAAGAATTTCGTCGAGATCGGAACGGGCGATTCGGTTTTGGATAATGCAACCTGTAAAAAACTCTGCCTCACTTCCACCCGACTCTATTGTGCTTTCCCTCAAGTCGGTTTCGCTGCCATCAATCTGACCGATTATTCAGACACCTACTCGGAGCGAGTAAACATCTGCGACATCAGTGCCGCCCATGAGAAGGACTACGCCGTTCTTTTCGCCGATGGAAAGGTCGAGTCGCGCAACAATCTGAAAACGAATGCTGCAATTGATTTTCACTGGGCGCGATCCGGCATCCTACAGCATCATAAGGGCCAGCTGTTCCTTTCATTGCCTGAAAAAGGTTTGTACTTATTGGATCCGATCACGCTCAACGTGATAAAGACCGATGATTTCATTCCTACCGGATTCCACGCCTCATTCGAGGAAATCGGATCCGACCTGGTCTTGCTGGACAATAACACCTATTACCTGCTGAAGGATGACCACTGGGAACGCAGGTCCCGATGGAAAGGATTGACCGGTGTCGAGACGATGACTTGTTTGATCGGGCTTACAGACGGTGGATTGCTGTTCAACCGCTTTCAAAAGGAGGTGGTACAAAAACGGATCGACCGATCCATCACGGTTCTGGCTACAGACTCCATCAGCAACCTCGAATTCTACTCGCTTGCACAAGCCGGCCGCAGCTATTTTGCAGGAACAAATCAGGGTCTGGTCTTGATCAGACCTGAACCTGCACAACCGGAAATCATCAACGATAATTTGCCTGAGAATGACCAGGACATCAGGGTCCGACGAAAAATCCTTGAGGTTTCGGATGACGAACTGTTGCTTTTCGGTTTCCCTTATACCTACCGATACAAGGCGGGGAAGTTGAGCCGACTATCCAATGTATCGCGCTCGGCTATCGACGCCGTCCTTTGGAACGATTCCGCTTTTTATACGACCGAAGGCAGCGGCCTCGAAGCAGTCTCCTTGAAAACAGGACAGTTGCGATCCGTTGTTCAGCCCGGCGCCTTGGAAAAAAAAGGATTCTGCTACGGACTGCTTTTCGAACCTGCTACCTCATCGTTATTGATCGGTCACTTCGGGAAAGTGACTCGTTATTCGCTAAAAGATGGGTCGACCAGTCAATATCCAATCCCCCTCGCCAAAGCTGCAGTCCGTAAAATCCTCTACTCGAAAGCGCACAACCGATACTATATCGGCACCACTGCCGGATTGGTCGTCACGGATGCTTCGTTCGGTGTCATTCAGACATCCGATGCCGCCCAGGGTCTCGGTGGAAATCTGATTAGCGATCTTTATCTGGACGAAAAAAACAACAAAGTGTACGTCGCCCATGACAAAGGAGTCGACGTGGTTGATGCCTCGACCGGTAAGCAGCTTCACTCCCTGTTTCAAGACCATCCACAGCAACCCAGATGTGTATCCATCACGCCCGACAAACAAGGACGACTTTGGATCGGGACTTATTCAGGAGTGATCGCGTATGATCCGGTCACTGGTGATTTCCTTCGACTCAACAGAAACAACGGGCTGATCAATAACGAATTCAACTACGCCTCCGCCACGTGCATATCGTCAGATGGACGAATCGTGCTGGGCGGACTGAACTGCTACGACATCATCCGCCCCGAAAACTTCAACTTCGGCAGTTCCGATCAAAAGGGAATCATCTCAGGCTACCACCTGTTTTCAAAAAAGGATACGACGTTCGAAGAACAACTGACCGACAAGCCGATCCGATTCAATATCGACGACGATTACCTGCGTATCTATCTCAGGACAAATGGAGCAGATCCCGAAGCGATTCGGGCTTTTGAATATTCGTTCAACGATGGACCATGGCTGAGCACCGGAGGAAAGTCCTATGTGGACGTGTTCCATTTCGATCCTGGAAAATACAAGGTTGAGTTCCGGTCGTACGATGAGTTCGGCAACCTGATCCGTTTCCCTGCCATCATGATCGCTGCAGTCACACCGTTTTACGAGGCCAGATGGTTCATCTGGTCATTGATCGGACTTGCAATGCTTGCTTTGCTCTTATACGCAACTTCATGGTATAGATATCATAAGCGGATGGTTGCCCTGCGAAACAAGATCGCCATGGACTTGCACGATGAGGTGGGCAGCTTGCTGACCTATGCGCTGTATCAATCCAAAACCTCGAGCGGCGTATCCGGCAACAAAGACCTGCAACACAACCTTCGGGAGGCCATCTATGCACTGCGCGTGTATGTCAAATCGATCGACGAACGCAAGCGGAGTATTGAACAACTGATGGACGGTTTGCGGGATTTCATCGACTCTTCCTTTCCGAAAAACTCATTTGAAGTCACCTTCGAATCGCATTGCATAGACGGTCTGATGCTGCCAGCAGAGCTATTCCGCGACATCAAATTATGCTTCATCGAGTTGTGCACCAACATCCTGAAGCACTCCGATGGTAACTGTGTGACTATCTTACTGGATGCAACCGAAGAAGCGCTGATGCTGCGCATCATCGATAATGGCACGGGCAAAGGCGCTACGGATTCATTCGATTCCGGAGGAAGCGGTAGCGTGAATATCCAAAAACGAGCGGCCCGATACGGTGGAAAACTGACCTACTCACAGCCACGACATACAGCAGGACTTCAAGCGGAAGTCTTTTTTAACATTCAAAACCAAAAGCCATGACGACACGTGTATCGGTTGTAATCATTGAGGACAACAACGACATCTCCAAGGCACTACAGGAAAAAGTGAATCAGATAGCAGGATTCCAGTGTGAGCACGCTTTTGCAGGGCCGAAGGAATTCCTGGAAAGCGGGGATTTGAAGCCGGACATCATCCTGTTGGATCTGCATTTCCCGAATGCCCGCGGATTGGATTACATCGAACCCATCACCGATCGATTCCCGGAAGCCAGGGTGGTGATCAACTCCATTCTGGACGACACGGACACGATTTTCTCCGCGTTGAAAAGAGGTGCGTTGGGCTACATCGACAAGCAGAGCATCGATATCAACTTCGAAGAAGTGCTCAGGATCGTTTCTGACGGTGGCGGTTACATGACACCGTCAACCGCGCGCAAGGTGATGCAGAGCTTCCGGCAGCCCAACCTCTTCAGGGAAAAACTCACCTCGCGCGAGAAAGACATCACCACGGATGTCATAAACGGGCTGTCGTATAAGATGATTGCAGAGAAAAACCACATCTCGATCGAGACGGTGAGGTCGCATATTAAAAATATCTACCGCAAACTGAAGGTGAACAGCCGCAGTCAACTCTTCGGGCTTTCCAAGTCCGACCTCTGACAGTCAAGCGATTAGGCCACTAATAAGCGCCGATACGAGGTTACCGATTGCCTGCCAGGAAGAGTTCGATCAAGAATTCGGACAAATTTTATGCGTTTGAAATGTTTGAAATTTCGAAAAAGAAAGGGATTGACTATATTTGCGGCCACAGGTGAGGTGCCTGAGAGGCCGAAAGGAGCAGTTTGCTAAACTGTCGTACGGGTTAAACTGTACCGGGGGTTCGAATCCCCC
>JBJTRB010000175.1:0-6396 GCA_046075925.1 Bacteroidota bacterium
AAACGGCGATGTCCTGTTCGAAGTGTTTCCACAGCGCATCTTCAGGTACCGGAGCTACAAGCGTTATCTCTTCTTTTTTTACAGGGTGCAGGAAAGACAATTTTCTTGCATGCAAATGAATCGATCCGTCCTCGTTTGACCGTTCAGCTCCGTATTTGAGATCGCCCTTGATGGGGCAACCGATTATGGATAATTGCACTCTGATTTGATGATGGCGCCCGGTATGCGGGTTGACCTCCACCAATGAGTAATGATCGGAACGTGCCAATACCTCGTAGTCCAGCCAGGAGCGAAGTGATCCGGGCTTTTCAATTTCACTGGCGAAGCTCTTGTTCTTCGCTTCGTTCTTCGTCAGAAAGTGGATGAGTGTTCCTTTGGGCTCTTCAGGTTCTTTTTTCACAACTGCCCAGTAGATTTTCGTTGTTTTCCTTTCCCTGAACAATTCATTCATCCTGGACAACGCCTTTGAAGTCCTGGCGAATACCACGATGCCACTAGTAGGTCGATCGAGACGGTGCACTGTGCCAAGAAACACTTCGCCGGGCTTCTGGTATTTTTCTTTCAAGTAGGCTTTTATGGCATCACCCAGTGTGGAATCGCCAGTCTTATCACCTTGAACGATTTCGCCAGGCAACTTGTTGACGGCTATCAGGTGATTGTCTTCAAAAAGTATCCTATCGGCTAGGATGGTTGGTGTTGTCATTCAGAGCGGTGAAAGCGAAAATGGATCAGTACTGCTCTTTCTTGTTGGGGAAGTCCAATGACTTCACATCCTGTATGTACCTGGAGGCAGCGTGCTTGACGTCGTCATACAGGTTCATATATCTTCTCAAAAAGCGAGGATGAAATTCATGGGTGATTCCAAGCATGTCGTGCAACACCAGTACCTGACCATCGACGCCGTTTCCGGCACCGATTCCGATGATGGGTACATTGACATCGCTGGAAACTTTTTTAGCCAACTCGGCAGGGATTTTTTCAAGAACGATCGAGAAGCAACCTGAGTCGGATAATAAACGAGCATCTTCCAGCAGTCGATGAGCTTCTTGCTCTTCCTTGGCCCTTACGACGTAGGTGCCGAACTTGTAAATGGACTGAGGCGTCAGTCCCAGGTGTCCCATGACCGGCACACCCGCAGTGAGGATACGTTCAATGGATTCTTTCACTTCTCTTCCGCCTTCCAGCTTGACAGCATGGGCACCTGATTCCTTCATGATTCGGATAGCTGAGTTCAAGGCTTCCTTAGAGTTGCCTTGGTAGGATCCGAAGGGCAAGTCGACCACTACCAGCGCTCTCTTGACTGCTCTTACCACGGAAGAGGCGTGGTAAATCATCTGGTCAAGGGTAATGGGCAGCGTGGTTTCATGTCCAGCCATGACATTGGAGGCCGAATCGCCTACCAGGATGACGTCAACCCCTGCATCGTCAAGGATTTTTGCAAAAGAATAGTCGTAAGCCGTAAGCATGCTTATTTTTTCCCCTCGCTTCTTCATTTCCTGAAGGGTGTGGGTGGTGACTTTCCGTTCTTCGTTTTTGGCTGTTGACATGTAGGTGCTGAATAAGAGGCGTCCAGTAAGGCCGTTCTCAAAACTACAAATTACCCGGAATCTGTTACTTTTGTGGAATGAAATCCCGCCTCCGTTGGCTCTTATTGGCCTGTCTTCCGTTGGTCGGTTGTTCAGAAGAGATCGATCTGACAGCTCCCTATGAGGAGACGGCAGTTGTTTTCGGCTTGATCAATCCGCTGGATACGGTTCAATACGTGAGGATCAGCAAAGCTTTCCTTGGGGAAGGAAATGTGTATGTGATGGCGCAGCAGAGTGATTCCATCAATTATCCGGATGAGTTGCAGGTTACCATGGAACGACTCACCAACAGCGGGGTTGTCGAAACCTTTTCGCTCACAAGGGTTGAATCGATCCCGAAGGACTCAGGACTTTTTGCGTTTCCGAATCAGGTCTATTATTCAACCAGTCGTCGCATTCGGCAGGATGGCAGTAAGTATCGCTTGGTCGTCGAAAACACCCGCACAGGGTATAGCGCCAGGGCCACTACGAAGATCATTCCTGACATCTCCATCATAGCTCCTGTCAGTGGTTTTCCTGTTGATTTTTCAACCCGGCTGCAAACAACGTATTCCTTCCGGACAGGAGGCGAGGCACGGGTTTATGACCTTGAAATGATTTTTAGGTTTAGGACCATATATCCTTCTGGGTCAATATCTTATGATAGCGTGCTGATTTCCTTTGCGGACGAGTTGGCCAACCCTGACTTCCCTACGGAGGAGATAGAATTCCCTTACTATCGCCCCGACTTTTTCCTGGCCTTGAATGCCCAGATTCCTGCCATCCCGAATGTGATTAGGAGGATCGATTTGCTGCCCGGCGGATTGCCGGAAATGGAATTCCGTTTTTTCGGCGGCACCGAAGAGTTGTATACGTACTCCCAATTGACTACCCCCACCAACGGAATAGCACAAGAACGTCCTCTTTATACCAATGTCGAAAACGGAGTTGGGCTCTTCACTTCCCGATTGATTCACTCCGAGTATAGAAATATCTCGGTTGGTACCCAGACCACAATCGATACATCCCAACTGACACGCGACCTGAATTTCGAGTTCTGAAATCATGCCTGTTTGGCAGGTTTTCTACCTTAAAATCCACTTTTTTCAGTTATTCTGACATTATTGCCGCCTGTATCGTGGTGGCATATTAGTTGACTTTTCGGGGACATACTACTGAAATCCAACTAACACCCTATAACAATGAGAAAAGTAATCGGAATCGATTTAGGTACCACTAACTCCTGTGTAGCTGTGATGGAAGGCAACGAGCCAGTTGTCATCCCGAACAGTGAAGGTCGTCGTACCACCCCTTCGGTCGTCGCATTTCTTGACAACGGCGAACGAAAAGTCGGTGACCCCGCTAAAAGGCAGGCGATCACCAATCCTCGTAACACGGTCTTCTCCATCAAACGCTTCATGGGCGAGACATTCGATGGTACGATGAAAGAAAAGGAGCGCGTCCCCTACGAAGTGGTCAAGGGAGACAACAACACTCCTCGTGTCAAGATCACCGACCGCATGTATACTCCTCAGGAGATCTCCGCCATCATTCTTCAAAAAATGAAAAAGACGGCCGAGGATTACCTGGGTTACGAGGTGAGCGAAGCGGTTATCACCGTACCTGCGTATTTCAACGATGCACAGCGCCAAGCCACCAAAGAAGCCGGTGAAATCGCAGGATTGAAAGTCCTGCGAATCATCAACGAGCCAACCGCCGCCTCTCTGGCCTATGGTCTGGATAAAAAAACCAAAGAAGAGAAAATCGCGGTATTCGATCTGGGTGGTGGAACCTTCGATATCTCCATCCTCGAACTGGGTGATGGCGTATTCGAAGTGAAGTCTACCAACGGTGATACCCATCTGGGTGGTGACGATTTCGACCAGAAGATCATCGACTGGCTGGCTGACGAGTTCAAAAAAGACGAGGGTATCGATCTGCGCAAAGATCCCATGGCACTTCAGCGCCTGAAAGAAGCGGCCGAAAAAGCCAAAATCGAGCTCTCCAGCTCTACCCAGACTGAAATCAACTTGCCCTATATCATGCCGGTGGATGGAATTCCCAAGCACTTGGTAAAGACACTCACGCGTTCCAAATTCGAGCAGTTGTGTGACGACCTTATCCAGCGCACCTTGGAGCCTTGCAAGAAGGCTCTTTCGGATGCGGGTCTTTCTCCCTCTCAAATCGACGAAGTGATCCTGGTCGGAGGTTCAACCCGCATTCCAGCCATCCAGCAAGTCGTAGAGAAGTTCTTCGGCAAATCGCCCAACAAAGGTGTCAACCCCGATGAAGTCGTGGCAGTAGGAGCAGCCATCCAAGGCGCTGTACTTACCGGCGAAGTGAAAGATGTGCTCCTGCTTGACGTTACTCCGCTCTCGCTGGGCATCGAAACCCTTGGCGGTGTGATGACCAAACTGATCGAGGCTAACACCACGATTCCTACCAAGAAGAGCGAAACCTTCTCGACGGCTTCTGATAACCAGCCCTCTGTTGAAATCCACATCCTCCAGGGTGAGCGTCCCATGTCACGCGACAACCGCACCATCGGTCGTTTCCACCTCGACGGATTACCACCTGCACCGCGCGGTGTTCCTCAGGTCGAAGTCATCTTTGATATCGATGCCAACGGTATCCTGCACGTGACGGCCAAGGATAAGGCAACCGGTAAGTCCCAGAACATCCGGATTGAAGCCTCTTCCGGGCTTTCAGACGATGAAATCAAGCGGATGAAAACCGAGGCGGAAGCCAATGCCGAGGCAGATCGCAAAGCCAAAGAAGAGGCTGACAAGTTCAATCAGGCCGACTCGCTGATCTTCCAAAGTGAAAAGCAACTGACAGAGTTCGGTGATAAGCTCCCTGCAGACAAGAAAGAAGCCATCCAGAAGGCGCTTGGCGAACTGAAGGAGGCCCACAAGGAGCGTAACATGTCGACCATCGATACCGCGCTCGCTTCATTGAACGCAGCTTGGTCAGCCGCTTCCGAAGAAATGTACAAGGCTACTCAGAATGCCGGAACTCCAGGACCTGATGCAGGTGCGCCTGGCAACTCGGGTAAGTCGGACGGTGAAGTCACCGATGTCGATTTCGAAGAGGTGAAAGACGAGAAGAAGTGATCCGTTTCGAGTATTGAATAAAAAGGGGGACAACCGAAATTGTCCCCCTTTCTTGTTTGTCGAAATGAAGTCGGTCAGTTGAAGAAAACGATACCTACGTTGATGCTCAGGGTCTTGATTCTTTCAATCCGCAAATCAGATTCCCTATTGGTAGCGTAGTTGTAACGAACGCCCAACATGGCGCCTGTGCGTGAGCGATCACCGAACTTGAATATCGCACCTGCTTCAGGCTTGACAAGAAATCCCCAGTTGGTCGCGTACAGGTTGTAGATATTGAAATAAAGGTCCTGCTCGCTGTACATCGCTCCAAGCCCTAGTCCGGCATAGGGCATGATATTGCCATCCGGATTGAAATAGTAGTGGAATGTGGCCGTCATAGGCAACAGGTAGATGTACTTGTACAAATCGGTTGTGACTGCAGCGTTTTCAAGGTAATAGGTTCTTCTGGAGGCATACTCGTACAGCGAAGACCAGGCGATTTCACCACCGACCGACATGTTCGGATTGATGAAGAAGCGTCCCTGGACGTTTCCTCCCGCAGCGCTGGTATTGCTGATGAAATCCTTGTTGTTCAATGGAACATTGATGTCCCAATTGAATGAATAGAACCCATTGGAAAGATAACCGGAGTCCGCTACGGAGAATTTTGGCATCGAGCCAAGAGATAAAAGTAGGGAGAAGAGGAGGGTGTATTTTGTCTTCATGGATCAGCGTGTTACGAGGTAAGGTGACTGAGCGAAAGACTGATCGATAGCATCCAATCCCTGCTGCATGTTGTTGAAGGAACTACCGGAAAGGACTCCGTTTGAAATCGCATTCCAGACCACAACCAGCTTTTTATTGTTAGCGTCGTTGTTCTTGAGGTCGATCAATTCGATGACCAAGGTTCCTGTCGCATAAGTATATGAATAGGTGAACGGATAGTAATAGTAGCTGTCGTAGTAACCGTAATACCATGGATCATAATATCCGTTATATCCCCACCAGTATCCGGGCGAGATCACATCGGTACGGTTAAGGTCCTTTATGACGAACATGTTGACGGCAAGGTCAGCACTGTCTTTGGAAACAAGAGTGAATCCACGACCATTCATGTTGCTCTTCACCTGATTGACCAGCTGATTGGCTTTGTTGGGAGCCAGCAACGAATCATTCGGTTGGGTATTGGAAATATATCCGACCGTATCGGAAATGTAATAGGTGTTCAAATCATTGAAGGAAGCATTCTTATCGTAAAAAGTAGCCACGATGAAATCGTCGCTTAATTGGTACAGGTCCGGCTCCTTCCTGCAGGAAAGCGTTGTTACGGCTACAGCCAGGAACAAAAGCAATTTTTTCATATCAGTTCGATTGGTTTCGGTAAAGAAAAACAATTTCCCTATAAGTTCAAATCACTTTCAAGAGCCGTATACAGTATTCTGCAGAAAAACATCATCTTTGTTCAAATCATTCACCATGACACGGCTCTTTACTTTCTTGACCCTGCTGCTATTGGCGGGTTGTTCTGCATACCAAGTGGCTTACGACCGTAAGCCGGGAACTGATTTTTCAAAGTATCACACCTATGCGTGGTTGCCACCTGATTCGACGAACGGTAAGTTCGTAAACAAGAAATACATCAACGACCGTGTAATGTATTACTCCAATCAGCAACTGGCTGCAAAGGGTATGACAGTGGATGCTTCCAAGCCGGATGCTCTTTTCAATTTCTACACCTA
>JBJTRB010000176.1:0-2535 GCA_046075925.1 Bacteroidota bacterium
GAAAGTGTCAATGCTTTGCCGTCAAGTAGGACAACATATCCATCTTGGTCTATCACCAATCGATCGGTTTTTCCCGAAACATGCAAGGGTTCTGCAGTAATCGGCTTTTTAACTATCCGAGCCTTTAGCCGCAGTTTGAAAAGAGCTGGATCAAATGGCCGAGAGAAATAGTCTGTAGCGCCCGCCTGAAAAGCTTCGACTTCCTCATCCTTTGCATTTTGTCTGCCTAAAATAATTATAGCAAGATCGTGTATCCTCCGCTCGAACACCAAAGAGTGACAGAATTCCAAGATGGCTAACCGATGAACGTTTGTATCCAATAAAAGCAAGTCAGGTTTTTCTTCGCTGAGGAGTTTGTCGATGCTCGACAACTTGTCTGAGTGTACAAAACGAAAATCTCCGAAGGAGCTATCCTTCAAAAGCGCTACTACGTCTTTACCGGCTGATACGACAAGAACTTTTGATACCATATCAGTCGATTAAACTTTCATCGCGATTCACCAACTCGTCAACGATACTGATGACCAGACGAGGATGGATCGGCTTGGTGATGAAGTGGTCACCTCCCGCTGAAAGGGCGTTGAAAGTGGTATAGTCATCGGAGTCAGCCGTAAGGAAAACCACAGGGGTGGAAAACAGACCGGAATCAGCTTTAATGGATCTGCAAACGTCAATGCCATTCAAATCCGGCATCCTGATATCCAAAAGTACAAGGTGGGGTTTGAGCTCACGGGCAATGGAAAGCGCCTGAGTGGAATCAGTACAAGTCCTGACGGTGTAGCCGGCTTTGTTCAGATTGTAAGACAAGATTTCGACCACATCCGGCTCATCGTCGACAACAAGGACTGTTCTTTCACGGTTCATGCTTGGAAGGCTTTATAACGAATGTCCGTTCAGTATGTGAACTCAGATTTATCGTAATATGAAATGGCTGTTAAATCAAGGATAGCCGGTTTTCCAATTCCATAGCGAAAAGCGTTTCTATCTTTTCATCGCTCTCCAATAAGGCGGTTCGATGGTTCATACGGGTGGCATGTACCGCCAGCACACCTGCTTCCGATTCCTTTTTTAAACTTAGCTGAAGCAACAGGGTGCTTTCGCCTGACGACTCTTCACGAACACCACTCCAAAAACCGGAAGGATGCTCCTGTACCATGAACCCCGAAATCGTAAAAGCTTCTTCGCAAATCAGGGATAATTTAGTCGGGTCGGAAACGTTGACAGGCAGCTTCATGCTATTTTTTGTTAGCAAGGATATTCAAGGAATATTGTGGAATAATTACCCCAGTATTA
Source organism: Bacteroidota bacterium (assembly GCA_046075925.1). Lineage (GTDB taxonomy): Bacteria > Bacteroidota > Bacteroidia > AKYH767-A > 2013-40CM-41-45 > Pollutiaquabacter. The sequence goes on from JBJTRB010000176.1 coordinate 1,294, forward strand.
ACGTACGGTGAAGTCTATGATCGATAAATTTATGTGCGATGAAAAAACAGAAGCAGAAGAAGATACGTGGTGCCTTGTGGATAGGGGTAGGGTTGATGCTGGCAATCGTCGGTGTGATCGGCGGCATCGCATACAACCGGCTCTACTCGCCGAACGTGAGAGTGAATGAAAATGGATACCTGTTCATTCCAACTGGATCCGACTTCGAGGAGCTCGTAAAACAACTCGTTCAGCAGAAAGTCATCGCCGATGAAGCCACCTTTCGATGGACCGCCCGTCAAATGAAATACGATACCAGCATCAAGCCCGGTCGTTATCGCCTGGTGGCCGGTATGACCAATCGCTCGCTCGTAGCCATGTTGCGGTCAGGGAAACAAGCTCCAGTAAAGGTGGTTTTCAATAATGTCCGGACAACAAAGGATCTGGCCGAAAAGGTGGAAACTCAATTGGAACTGACCGCATCCTCCTTGCTGAATTTATTGTCAGACCGTGACTATCTGAAAGAATTCGGTCTGACCCCTGAGAATGCCTTGGTTCTTTTTATCCCTAACACGTATGAGTTCTACTGGAATACATCTGCCGACAAGTTCATCCGCAGGATGAAATTCGAGTACGATCGCTTCTGGAGTGAAAACAGGAAGAAGAAAGCAGCAACAGCCGGACTGAGTCCGGTACAAGTGTCCATCCTGGCCGCTATCGTCCAGCAGGAATCCAACCAGGAATCGGAGAAGCCGGTCATTGCCGGCGTTTACCTCAATCGGTTGCGGAAAGGCTGGAAATTGGAGGCAGATCCTACATTGGTTTTTGCCAGCGGCGATTTCAACATCCGCCGGGTTCTGAATGAACACAAGGCGATAGATTCTCCCTATAACACCTACCTGTACGGTGGACTTCCTCCCGGACCCATCTGCCTGCCTTCACCGAAATCGATCGATGCGGTACTGGGGTATGCCAGGCATAATTACATGTATTTCTGCGCACGCGAAGATTTCAGCGGTTACCATAATTTCGCTGCGACCTATGCCCAGCACCTTACGAATGCGAGAAAATTCCAGCAAGCCATGAACCGGAGAGGCATTCGGTCCTAACACTTCCTTCTTTGGGCCTCATTTCTTAATTTCGTTTCCTTTTTAACACCGACCGACACCTGCTGTCGGTCATTGCTTTCTAAGAGAAATGACCAAGATCAAATTCGGTACAGATGGCTGGAGAGCCATCATTGCGGATGAATTCACCGTTGTA
>JBJTRB010000177.1:0-5938 GCA_046075925.1 Bacteroidota bacterium
TGGATGTCGCAGGTTCGACAGTGCGATGAAGGGTATCGGCGGTTGTCCCATGGCGGCTGATCAACTCGTCGGCAACTTAGCTACTGAATCGTTGGTAGCTCGCTTCGGTGGACCTGCTGCCCTTGGATTGGATGAAGCAAGATTCGTAGCGAGTATGCGAATCTCAGAACACGTGTTTTCCTGATACCCGGACTCGACCATTATACGTATCTTGTGGGGCATAGCAGGTCATTCAACCATCACCATTCAATTTCGTAACCCGTTGCAGGTCCTGCCATTGTCTTCTTTCGATATGAAATTAAAGTCCCCTTCAACTTCGATCTTCAGCATCATCCTTCTCTTTAGTTTGACGTTCGTAGCCTTTACTGCTCAGGTTTCTGCTCAGCAGGGGTATGTTCAGGTCAAGGGAAAGGTCCGTAAATCGAACAGTCCCGAACCAGGGGTCAACATCGCCATTTCTGCTCCAGGAGCGACTGCATTGACGGTTACCTCGAAGGACAATGGCACTTACACCTTCAACCTCGAATTGCAGAAGGATTACACCATCACATTCACCAAATACGGACTGGTCACCAAGACCGTCATTTTCAACACCACCGTTCCTGCCGACGAATCCGATATCATTTTCGATAACGAGTTCAACATGGAGCTCTTCGATGATGTTGCCGGCGTATCTCAAAATGCGTCCATGGCCAAACCTGTCGCTAAGATCAGCTACAATCCGGCCTACGAGGATTTTGTTCACGACCCGACTTACACCAAGCAGATCCAATCCGAACAATTGGAGGCCCGCAAAGCGGCCGATGAGATCAAGCGTCAGCAAGAGCGTGCCCGCCTTGATTCCTTGAATCGTGTCTGGAACGATTCGCTCGCACGTGTGAAGGAGCGTGAGGCGAAGTTGGTTGCATTACGTGCCCAGCAAGAACAAGCGAGAAAGGATTCGCTCGCCAAAGCTCAACAGCAAGAGCAGGCCCGCGCAGCGGCTGCAGCGGCTGATAAGGCAAAACTGGATTCCATTGCCCGTGTACAAGCCGAAGCCCTACGGCTACAGGAAATTGCTGCTGCTCGCGATCGCGCGAGAAAAGACTCCCTGTTGCGTGCTGACCGGGAAAAAGCACGACAAGATTCACTGGCTGCATTACGTGCAGCTGCCGATGCCAAGGCAAAAGCCGAAGCGGAGGCGCGATTGAGAGAGCAAGCCCGGAAGGATTCTCTGGCAGCAGTAGCAAAGGCTGAGGTGGATCGCAAACAGCGTGAAGCTGACGAACGACTACGATTGGAGTTGCTGGCAAAACAGCGAGCGGATTCCGCCTCCCGTGCCGACGCTGCACTCAAATTACGTCAAAAAGAAATCGCCGATTCGACTGCAAAGGCCGAACAGGATTTGGCTCGTCGTCAGGCCGAAGAAAAGCGTCAGGCCGAGTTGGCGGCCAAGGCGCAGGAGAAGTCGCGTCGTGATTCCATCGATGCCGCTGCCCGGGCAGAAGTTGCATTCAAAGAGAGACAGAAATTCGTTGCTGATTCAACTGCAAAAGCGGTGGCAGAGGCTGCTCGTAAGTCGGCCGATCAGCAAAAGCAGGCGGAACTTTTGGCTGCACGACAGGCCAAGGCAGCGAAGGATTCTGCAGATTTAGCGGAGCGTAATCGTCTCGAAAGAGAACGATTGGCAGCTGATTCCGCGAAAGCCGCCCAGGCATCCCTGGCTGCTGCGGAGAAGGCACGGGCTGCCGAGCAAGCCCGCCAGCGCGAAATCGCCAGAAGAGACTCTGCTGACAAAGCAGAGCGAGATCGATTGATGTTGATCGCTGAAAATCAGCGCAAGGATTCTCTATCCAAGGCGGAAGCGGATGCAAAGGCCCGACAGGATGCTATTGACCGCCGTCGTGCCGAAGAGGAGCGCCAACGCCTCGCACTCCAAGAAAAAAACCGTCAGGATTCACTGTTCCGCGCTCAAAAGCTAGCGGCTGAGCAGGAGGAAGCAGATAGGAAAGCAAAGGCCTACGCTGATATCGAAGCGAAAAAACAACAGCTTGCCAAATCCGCTGAAGTGACAGCAGAAACCAAAGCGGCGACCACCCCGGGACGTCAAGTCGCTCCTGTTCCAAAAATCAAAAACTCCGACTACAGAGAAGGCGTCACGGAAGAGAAAGTGGAGGAAAGCAATCGGACCATCTACCGGGTCGTTGTGAAAAAAGATGGCGATGCCATCAACTATCAGAAAATCGTTTACAACTGGGGTGGGGTCTATTTCTTCAAGAACGAGTCGTCTATCACACAGACCACCTACGATCAGGATATAAAAATTGCGAAAGCCAGTTTGGGTAAGTGATCCGGTTTCTGTCGGATTGCCCTATCATCCTGTTCAGATAAACCATCTTTTAGCGTAAACACATGACTACCTCTTCGCGACCAGTCATCCTGGTGACCAATGATGACGGCATCACCGCTCCCGGACTTCATGCCTTGGTGGAAGCCGTTCAGGATCTTGGTCAAGTATTCGTTGTCGCTCCCGACAGTCCTCAATCGGGCATGGGCCATGCCATCACACTGAATCAACCATTGCGTTTGGATCGTGTCGAGGTGCATGGTGATCATGATTGGTATCAATGCAGCGGTACACCGGTCGATTGCGTGAAGTTGGCTATCGACAAAGTCATTCATCGCAAGCCCGACTTGTGTGTATCCGGCATCAATCATGGTAGTAATTCATCCATCAATGTCATCTATTCAGGCACCATGTCGGCCGCTATGGAAGGTGCCATCGAAGGAATTCCCAGTGCCGGGTTTTCCTTGTTGAATTATTCTCTCGATGCAGATTTCACGGCAGCCAAGGCTGTTGCCAGAAAGGTCGCACAGAACATACTCCGCTTCGGATTGCCTTCCGGTGCGCTGTTGAATGTCAATATTCCCAACCTGGAGAAAGAAGAAATAAAGGGAATGAAGATTTGTCGTCAGGCCATGGCCAAATGGCAAGAGGAATTCGACGAGCGATTGGATCCTAACAAGCGAAAGTACTACTGGCTGACAGGTAAGTTCATCAACCAGGATAGGGGTGAGGACACGGACGAATGGGCGTTGGCTAACGGTTATGTGTCAGTCGTACCGGTCCATTTCGATTTCACCGCACACCATGCCATTCCATTCCTTAACGAGCAGGACTATGGTCTATGAGACCCGACTGAACAGCTGGTGGTTCGGGGCGCTTCTTGCCGTGATACTTTTTCCTGTTTTCTACTTTCTTTCTGAAATACTGGTTGAGTGTGTAGCGACGTGGACAAGCAAACCGCAATTGATCGAGGGCCCTTTGTCTCTCTTCATTGTTTTCACCTTGTTGATTCTGGTCGCACGCGTGTTGATGGTCGGGTATAAAATGGAGAGATCGGGAAAATCTTTCCTGGCTGTGATACTTCCAACTGCACTTGCCTTTTTGTATTACCATTTCAAAATTAAACATGGATAGTAGGGCTAACAACTGGAAGCAACAACGTCTGATAGGATGGGTCAGCGGGCTGTTCAGTCCTGTTGTGGGTCTTTACCTGTTCTGCAAGTTGTATTTCGAACATCAGCCCATTTTGGACACCATGGAAATGTTCCGCAATCGACATGTGATTCCCCATGTGATTTCCTTATCCGTATTGGTGAACCTGGTGCTCTTCTTCACGTTCCTACGCATGAACCGCGAGCAATCCGCGCACGGGGTGCTTGGTGCCACCTTCCTGTATGTTTTCGTTGTCATTTACATGAAGTTCTTCGCATGAAGTATTACGTCATAGCCGGTGAAGCTTCAGGAGACTTGCATGCTTCCAATCTGATCAGAGAGTTGAAAGTATCGGATCCGTCTGCTCAATTCAGAGGCTGGGGAGGTGATCTGATGGCTGCTCAAGGATGCCAGCTTGTAAGGCACTATCGCGATCTGGCCTTCATGGGATTTGCGGAGGTGGTGGCCAATCTGCGCACCATCCTTCGGAATTTGACTTTCTGTAAAGAGGACATCAAGGCTTTCAATCCGGATGTCGTGATATTCGTCGACTACCCTGGCTTCAATCTGAGAATTGCGGAGTTCGCTCATCGCTCAGGGTTTCGGACGGTCTATTACATTTCTCCTCAAGTATGGGCATGGAAAGAATCCCGGGTCCGGCAAATCAAGCAGCATGTCGATCGCATGTTGGTGATACTTCCATTCGAGCAGGATTTTTATCGAAAGCATGACTATCCTTCCCATTTCGTTGGCCATCCGTTGTTGGATGCGATCGAGCAATACCGACTCACGAAGACCGATGATTTCGCTTCTTCCTCTGATGCTCGTCCCATTATAGCCTTGCTTCCAGGCAGCCGTAAACAGGAAATACGCACCATGCTTCCTGTCATGCTGTCGGTCGTTTCGAAGTTTCCTGAATACCGATTTGTCATTGCTGCTGCACCATCGCAGGAGTTGTCTTTTTACAGCGAGATGCTGGGGAATTCCGGAATAGAAATCGTCCAAGGTGCAACCTATGATCTATTAAGGAAGGCGCATGCTGCCTTGGTCACTTCCGGTACGGCCACACTCGAGGCTGCCTTGTTCGGTGTGCCAGAGGTGGTGTGCTACAAGGCCAATCCTATTTCTTACAGGATTGCGAAAGCGTTGGTCAAGATCGACTTCATATCTCTGGTCAATCTCATCATGGGGCGCGAAGTAGTGAAAGAGCTCATTCAAGGAGCTTTCAATCAATGGGAATTGGAGCAGGAGCTTCGTAAAATAGTGGATGGCCCGGACCGTCGATCCATGATAGAGGATTATTCCCTGCTTCGTGAAAAACTGGGAGGTCCGGGAGCTTCAGTCAAATCCGCATCCCTCATTCAAGAATTCGTGCGTTCCGATCGATGAGAAGGATCATTTTACTGTGGTGTCTTCTCTTTACGGGTATGGTTCTGCCTGCTCGTTCCTTGAAGGTCGGATTGTTTGTTTCCAAGCCGACACGATCCATTCAGTTCAGCTCCGGAAAAAGTCCTTGTCACTTTTACCATAAAGGATCAAAAGTGTTCGACTTACCTGGAGGAAGTACGGTCTTTCTGGAAGAGTTCGGGGGTACGATCCGATTGATGCAAGATGGTGCGACACGCGGGCTTTTTTCCGACCTGACGATTCGCCCAGTCATCAAGTCGAGTGCATTCTCGATCAGGCCCGGCGACAAATCGGAGGATTTTTTACCCTTCAACGGTAGTCTTACGGTGAAATCAAAGCAAGGCGGACTTCAGTTGGTCAATGAAGTGGGAATGGAAGAGTATGTATCGGCAGTGGTTGAATCGGAAATAGGACTGACCAGTCATCCTGAAATGCTCAAAGTACAGGCGATACTCATTCGAACCTATGCATTGGCCAATCAGCATCGACACCAAGCGCAAGGTTTTTCCCTTTGCGACGGTGTCCACTGTCAGGCTTATTATGGTCAAAGTCGCTTCAATCCATCCGTTCAAAAGGCGGTCTCGGCCACCAAAGGTCAGGTCGTCATTGATTCGGAAGGAAAATTGGTGCTGTCCGTATACCACAGTAATTGCGGCGGTAAGACTGCTTACGCAGGGGATGCGTGGTCGAAAGACATTCCTGTCCTGCAGCCTGTGATCGATTCCTTTTGTATCGCATCGACCCATGCGCTCTGGGAAAAGAGGATGACATCACGCGAGTGGGGAAGGACGTTGATGCGTCTTGGTATCTCAGATACCTCCTCAATACGGGAGCAGCTTACCGGATTGACCGATCGTGTCGGATTCATCGGTGATGGCGATACGCTCATACCCGTGAAGTTACTGAGGAAGGAATTGGATCTTCGCTCTTCTTTTTTTTCAATCGAGATGGAAGGTGATACCGTTATTTTGGAGGGTCGAGGATATGGACATGGTGTAGGGCTTTGTCAAGAAGGAGCCATAGCCATGGCACAACAAGGATTCAAGGCGAAAG
>JBJTRB010000178.1:0-6364 GCA_046075925.1 Bacteroidota bacterium
GCTACCTCTTCAATGTGAGGATTGATCTCATTGATGAAATGCGTGTAGGCGGCAGTGAGTGATTCGTTCGAGGTGTCACAGGTCATGCGTATGTAGAGCCAACCCACATGTTCCTGAATGACGGTCTCCAACTCGCTCAAATCAGCCATCCATGACAACAAAGCCTCCGAAGAATCAATCAGCCTGTTCTCGAGTTGCTCATAGAAAGGAGAAATCACCGACCACTCCCTGATGTCAAGGTCGACTGGAAGAAATCTCCTACCGGGAGTTGTCAATGTTTCGGATTCCATGGCATCAGACTTTCTTACGGGTACGAGCGGCCGTCGACTTGGTGCCTTCGGCTTTGGGCCCATGAGATTCATGAACGCGCTGAACCGGCTTGGAGGCATCGTCCTTGGCTACCACGGCAGCCTCGTCTGAAGTTTTGGAAAAATCGACCTTGCCATTCAACAAGACGAACCAATTGAGCACTTTGCGTATGTCAGAAACATACACCCTCTCCGGATCATAATTCGGCACGATAGAGGAGAAATACTTGCGAAGGGCCGAGTCGTCCGCCTTGGAGTCCACAGACAGTTTGTCTCCGTCTTTCTCTTTGATGGCAAGAAAGATTTCACGCAACGGCTTCTCATCACCGGAGGTGTAAATAGCCACATCCACCAACGTCATGATCCGTTGGGTGGAATTGACCATGGTTCGCTTGCCATCCACCAAGGACTCGACAATGAAGCCGGCTTTGTTGTTGCCGATCACTTTGTACAATCCGCTCATTCCAGGAACGGAGATGATTTCTTTTAATTCCATATACACTGATCTTTAGAGTTGCAAAATTAGGAAAACCGAAGGAATCATACGGATAAAAAAAGTGCCGGCTGGAGGGCCGGCACTGAAAAAAGCGGTTGAATAATTATCAGCGTATGACACTCAATGGGCGAACCTGCTGAATATCACCCGAGCTGAAACGGACTAAATAGTGGCCAGCCGGAACCGCAGACAGGTCAGCCTGAAGCGAATGGCGACCCGACTCCACCTGCTGATCCAAGAGCTGCACCACGAGTTCACCGGTGATACTGTAAATACCGACGTTCACATTCGCACTACGATCAAGGGTGAATTCGATCCTGCTGGAGGTGGAGGCGGGATTGGGATAAACGCCCTGCAGGGCAGTGACAGATGCCAAATCAACTGGAACCAAGGCCGTAGGGAAGGAATTGTCGTAACGGATCTGGGAGGCATCAGCAGCATCCTGGATCATGGTCAGATTTTCACCTGCAATCAAGGCGAAAGCGATTTTCACCGAGTCACCTGCGACCAAATTGAACGGTCCGGTTGAAACGATGTCGATCACGTCGTTGCCTGTAGGTGCGGTATTACCTGCATCGGAACGGTGGGTAGATAGACACAGATATTTTTCCGAGTTGTCAAATCCGTCCGACAGATCGACACCACCATTACCTCCTGTAGAATTATCCACAGCGTAATGATTGAATGGTGTCTGGGTGAGCAATTTGATTCCTGCGTATAAACCACCAGCATCCGAACTCCAACAATAGCCCATTCTTCTTACAGGATCCTCTGATGCGAAGTTGTTTGAATACAATGGAATGTCCCAGTCAGCGAATATCCCGCCGTAGAGAGCATTCAAGGTAGAGGAACCGGTATTACGGATGACATATTCCACGATGATGTATTTACGATCGGCCGCTGGAGAATCCCATGCATATGCACGATGGGTTATAAGCACAGGCAGCGGAGCAGCGGAGGAATTATCCGTGAATTGTCCGTAAGCATCGTAAGAGGATACTGTTCCAGGATGTTGTCCTGAAACGGTTACCACCGAAGAGAAATCCGTATCGTATGCACCGCCGGCACCTCGGACATAATCAGACACCTGGGTTCCGGCTGCACCGACCATAAGTCCCATTTCATAGAGAATAGTGGGACCACCCTGATAGGTAAAGCCGATACCTTGCACCTGACCCGATTCATTGTAGCCGATCAGACCTTTGCTTGTGATGCTGGTGCCGACATCGTTGACCTCGATGTTGATATAATCCACGTTCACGACCACCTTGAAAGCATTAAAATCACTCCAAGTACCATCATACATAGTGATCTTGAAGGCGACTTCCGTATTCAGAGCCGTTCCTGCATTGATGACGGCACGGAAGGGAACTGCAAAATTGGAAACCGTATCATTAGCAGCCAGTACACCAGGATTGAATATAGTAGGGATAAGAGTGACATCCGTGGAGGAAGTGGACATGGTGCAGGTGAGGTTCGTAGTGGCACGAAGCAGATTACGGAATACCGCGGTGAAGTAAAGCGTATCACCGGCAACGAACACATTGTCATTGCGATCGCGGATGGACAAGCTTTCCACAATGACGCCTGGCGAGGTGGAATCAGTGACGGCTTTGAACAAGTTGATACGACCTTTACCCAGCTTATCGCGGTATGCCGTATTACCCGTGATGGTATAAATGTTATCGCAGGTTACGCGCAATTGCTGGGCCGCTTGTAGCGCATTCATGGCAGGGAAACGAGAGCGAATGAGTCCGACACCGCCGGCAGCGACGGGAGCAGCCATGGAAGTTCCGCTGTAGGCTACATAGGAATTATCGTATACAGTAGAATAGATATTGGAGCCTGGAGCACAGACATCGACACTGTAGGCATACGTAGAGAAACCGGATTTGGTATCCGAGTTATTACCGGTTGAAGCTACACTCAATACGTTTGAATAAGCAGGTGGATATTGATCCACTTCCGTGGAGGTATTTCCAGCAGCAGCAACAACAACTGCATCATGATCGAACACTGCGAAATCCATTACATCCTGCTCGAACTGGCTGGGACCGCCTCCCCTGCCCCATGAGCAGTTGATGACATCACAACCATGTTCAGCCGCATAATAAACACCGTCGTAACCGTTGTCAATGGAGGCAGAACTGGCATCCAGACAACTTTTCACAGGAAGGAAACGACAGTTGAAACCGGGAGAGGCAACACCTACACCATTGTTGGTCACAGCAGCGGCACAACCGGACACATGTGAACCATGATCGCTGTTCACCACCATCGGATTGTTATCGTTTTCACTCACATCCCAGCCACGGAAATTATCAACGTATCCATCGGCATCATCATCCAGTCCATTGATTGGATCATTCCAATTGTAGGCGATGTTGGCCTGCAGGTCAGGGTGATCCCAATCCGTGCCGCTATCAACGATGCCGATGACCACATTCGTATCTCCTTGTTCGATGTTCCACGCATTAGGACCCTGAATCCGGGTGAGGAATTGCTGGGTGCTGAAACTTGGGTCGTTCGGGTTGAAAAATAGGCGGTGCTTGTACAAAGGCTCCGAATACATCAGTATACCGGACGAATTCAAAACAGTAGCAGCAGAGGTGACGTTCAACTCAGAACTGTAAGTCACCTCGTAGACCAACGATAAATCGGTTTTCGGCTTGCCGTACCTGTTCAAATCCGAACCAGGCTCTCTGGCAGTGAGGAATTTCTTGCGGACAGCAGTAGTCCCGATCTTTTGCATCGCCGCCTGAAACCGGTAGTCAAGGATCGATTCATCGGTGCAAGAGGAACGGTAAGCCGGGTGGACACGAACCACCAGCTTTCCTGCTACCACTTCGGCAGCATTGGAAGAAGCGGATGTGCCAGAAACGGCTGAATTGACTCCGGCAGCGGACATCATTCCAGTGGAAGCCGCCAAACAGAGAGAAAGAATCAGTTTTTTCATAGTTGGTTGGGAGATAAGGATGCACAAGTTACCAAGCATCATCCAATTAACAAATCCGCATGCCAATGGTTTTTAAGAAAGAGGAAGACCTAGTGCTTCTTTTGCGACAAACACCGCATAATAAAGGACTGATGGAAAAGATCCCTAAACATCAAGTATCAATTGATCATAGAAGGGAATCTCCCCCAGAAATTCATAAATCCCTGAATCATGATTGATTCGACAAAACAGGGTATCCATGCCATTGGAAATAAGGAAAAAGGGAACCTTCAGCAATAAATTGTAACGTGCTGCCTGGTCGAAAACATCCTGACCGATTTCAACACTTGGAGCTTTGCATTCGACCAGGATCAAGGGACGCTGTGCACGGTCATAGACCAGCGCATCGAAGCGCTTCGGCATGCGGTTGATCCGTATTTCTTTCTCTACTCCTATCAAGCCTTTGGGCACGCGGCAGTGCTCTGTGAGGAACATCAGAAGATGCTGACGCACCCACTCCTCTGGTGTCAAGGCGACATATTTAAGTCGTATTTTGTCGAAAATTCGGTGACCGCCGCGTCCGGACCCGTCCGCTTTAATCGTTAATTTGTATTCAGGAAAGTTAAGTCGTTGAAGATCCACCGTTCCTAAGTTACATAGAATTCAGATCATGGAATCCAAAAAGGAAATTGTTGAGAATTGGCTGCCCAGGTATACCGGGACGCCGTTAGAGGGCTTTGGACAATACATACTGCTAACCAACTTCCAGCACTACGTTAAACTATTCGCCGAATGGTATGGAGTGCCGATTCATGGAGCTGACAAGCCCATGCCGAATGCTACTGCTGAAGGCATGACCATCATCAATTTCGGCATCGGAAGTCCGAATGCAGCACTGGTAATGGACCTGTTGAGTGCCATCTCTCCGAAAGCTTCATTATTCCTGGGCAAATGCGGGGGATTGAAGCGCAAAAACAATGTCGGAGATCTCATTCTCCCTATAGCAGCTGTGCGTGGCGAAGGGACTTCCAACGATTACCTCCCAAGTGAAGTACCTGCATTGCCTGCTTTCAACCTTCAGAAAGCGGTTTCAACCACCATTCGCGATCACGACCTGGATTACTGGACAGGCACTGTCTATTCTACAAACAGGCGTGTTTGGGAACACGATCAGGATTTCAAGAACTATCTGGAAAAGACGCGTTGCATGGCCATCGACATGGAGACAGCGACTATTTTCCTGGTAGGCTTCGCCAACAAGATCCCAACAGGAGCATTGCTTCTGGTCTCTGACCAACCGATGGTTCCGGAAGGTGTCAAAACCGCCGAGAGCGACAAGAAGGTCACTTCGCACTTTGTTGAAACCCACCTGCGTGTCGGCATCGAATCACTCAAGCAGCTGATCAACAACGGTCTTACCGTAAAACACCTCCGCTTCTGATCCCATGACCTTTCAGCAGATCATCGGCGACCTGAAGAAGAAGATTTACGCACCCGTGTATTTTCTGCACGGCGACGAGCCCTTCTTCATTGACGCCGTGGTCGAGCACATTGAAAACAATGTATTGAACGAGGCGGACAGAGCATTCAATCAGACTGTTCTGTATGGCAAAGATGTGGATGTCGTCACGCTGATCAGTTACGCCAAAAGATATCCTATGATGGCCAGCCATCAGGTGGTCATCATCAAAGAGGCACAGGACGTTCGCAACCTGTTGCCCAAAGACAAAGACCGGGACCCATTTCTTGAATACCTGGAAAAACCTACCCCCTCCACCATCCTCGTACTCGCATTCAAGCATAAAACGGTCGACAAGCGGACACGTCTTTACAAAGCGATCGATAAATACGCTGTCGTACTGGAGAGCAAAAAGCTGTACGACCGCGATGTGCCAGGATGGATCACCCAATATTTCCTGTCCAAAGGCGGTCGAATCCACCCCAAGGCGGCCATGATGATGGGCGAACATCTTGGTAATGACCTTGCCAAAATCGCCAACGAAGCCGACAAGCTCATGATTTCCCAGAAAGAGGGGGTTGAAATAACCTCCTCCATGATCGAGGAACGGATCGGCATCAGCAAGGACTTCAACATGTTCGAGCTTTACACAGCACTGGCCACACGAAACATATATAAAGCGAACCTGATCGCGAAACATTTCGGAGCCAGTCCGAAGAACAATCCTATTCAATTGACGATTCCATCGATATACTCCTTTTTCAATAAAGTCATCGGTGTGCATGCTGCCCCTAGAAAAGATCGCAACGAGCTCGCTGCCCAGATCGGAGTCAGCCCCTATTTCGTGAATGAATACCTCCAGGCAGCGCAATCCTATTCGCTGGACACCTGTATGCGCAACGTGGGTTACATCAGGGAGTACGACTTGAAGTCGAAGGGTGTGAATGCCGAGCGCATGGAAGATGGCGCCATACTCAAGGAGCTGGTGTATAAGCTCCTTCATTGAACATCTCAACAACACGTACTTGATCATGAATCATTGGCTGGTAAAATCGGACCCCGAAACCTATAGTTGGCCCGATCTTGTGCAGGACGGAACGACGGTTTGGGATGGTGTGCGCAACCACTTGGCCAAAAGACATCTGGCCTCCATGAAAAAAAACGAC
>JBJTRB010000179.1:0-15770 GCA_046075925.1 Bacteroidota bacterium
CATAACCAAGCACCTCCTCTTCCGAATCGAACGGTTGCAACGTGACCACCGGTCCGAAGATCTCTTCCTGATTGGTCCGGCAGTCGGACGAAAGCCCCTCGAATACGGTAGGCGCAATGAAATATCCATTCGAGCACCTTCCTTCCGGTTTTACCGCGGCACCACCACAGAGCAGCTTGCCACCTTCCTGCTTTGCAAGTTCGATGTACGACAAGACCTTCTCGAAATGCTGTCGACTGGCGATTGCGCCTAACCAATTTTCTTCCACATGCGGGTCACCGGTCTTCAGCTTTTTCACAGCAGCAACGAAGGCCTCCTTGAATCGTTCGTAAATCGACCGCTCGATGTAAATGCGTGAACCGCACAAGCAGATTTCACCTTGGTTGGAAAAAGCGGCACGAACGGCCGCTTGCACCGTCTTATCAAAGTCACAATCAGCGAAAACAATCGTCGGATTTTTACCACCCAACTCCAACGATAGTTTTTTGAACATCGGAGCAGCTACCCGGGAGATGATTTCGCCGGTCTTTGTTCCTCCTGTAAAGGAAACGGCAGGCACATCGCGGTGCTCCACAATGGACATCCCCACCTTCGGACCAAGTCCGTGTACGATATTGAGTACGCCTTTCGGTAGTCCCGCTTCGATGCAAAGTTCTGAAAGCAGGTAAGCGGTCATCGGTGTTATTTCGGATGGCTTTGCCACCACCGTGCATCCTGCGGCGAGTGCCGGTGCTACCTTCCACGTGAAGAGATAGAGCGGAAGATTCCAGGGAGAGATGCAACCGGCTACACCCATGGGCGTGCGCAGGGTGTAATTGAGCGCAGTATGCTCCATGGCGTGAGTAGCCGTGTGTGTATGCAGAGAAGCGGTGGCGTAAAATCGGAAATTCGAAACCGCGCGAGGAATGTCCACGCTTCGCGACAACCAGAGCGGCTTACCTTGATCATCCGTTTCAGCCTGTGCCAGGCGATCAAGATTTTTTTCAATCAGGTCCGCAAGTGCAAGCAACCGATCACTACGTTTTTCTTTTGAGAGCGAACTCCAGCCGGGGAATGCTGCCCGTGCAGCAGCGACCGCCAGGGCCACATCGCGCTGGTCGGAGTCCGGGATCAGTGAATACACTTCGCCGGTGGCAGGATTGACATTGTCGAGGTAATCACCCGAAGCGGGTGCGGTCAGCTGACCGTCGATCAGGTTGGCTATTCGAAGCATCGTTGTCCCTTCGGGAAATGAGATCAGAGAGATGAAGTCCTGCCACCATCGACAGGCACATTGATTCCGGTGATGTAACCTGCGGCGGGAGAAGCAAGAAAGGCGACGGCGTTGGCGATTTCGGAAGCATCAGCGAACCGGCCCATCGGAACTTCCTCCAGCATTTCCTGTCGGACTTTTTCAACGGCGTGTCCGGTCTTTTGCGCTTTAGCCTCTATCAAGGAGCGCAAGCGCACCGTATCGGTGGCGCCAGGCAATACATTGTTCACGGTGATGCCATAAGCAGCCACTTCGCCCGACCAGGTCTTCGACCAATTGGCGACAGCTGCGCGTACCGTATTGGAAACGCCCAGGTTCTTCAAAGGCTGCTTGACCGAGGTGGATATGATGTTGATGATGCGACCATACCCCGCCTTTTTCATTCCCGGAAGAACAGCCTGTGCCAATAGCTGGTTACACACCAGGTGATTATTGAATGCCTGTAGGAATGCTTCTGTGGATGCCTCTGTGATCGGTCCGGAAGGAGGTCCTCCTGTATTATTGACCAGAACCTGAACAGGATGATCCGTCACGTAGTCGGTCACGGTACGTTTGAGACCGACAGGGTCATTGAAATCGGCTACCAGGATTTCGTGTTGCTGATGAAAGAGCACGGAGAGTTCGCCGCGCACCCGCTCCAGTTCGCTCTGATTACGGGCAAGCAGTGTGACTGATGCGCCAAGTAATGCCAGTTCGATGGCAGCGGCTTTGCCGATACCCTGTGTGCTTCCACATACGAGAGCTCTTTTGCCTCTTAGGTCCAGATTCATGGGTTGAACAGTCGGTCGGTTTTGACTACATTTGGTAGAGACCGGATTGTGGTGATAAAACTACTAAAATCTGCCAAGCCACCCCTTGGTTCAGGAGTGAGGTTTTTAAAGCCGGCCCTCTGAAAAGAAGTCCAAAAGCCTTTCCGGCGCAGCGTTAACTATTGATAATTTACAGCTCCATTCAGATAAAAGAACCCTACGATGACCATTCAACGCGCATTCAATTTCAAGAAGTGGATCGATGAGAACCGTCACCTGCTGAAGCCTCCTGTAGGCAATCAGGTGGTCTACCAACCGCAACAAGACTTCATTGTCATGGTGGTCGGCGGCCCCAACTCTCGAAAGGATTTTCATTATAACGAGACAGAAGAATTCTATTATCAACTGGAAGGCGATGTCGTGGTGCGTATCATGGAAGATGGGAAGCCGGTGGATATTCCGATCAAGGAGGGAGAGATCTTCCTGTTGCCTGCAAAAGTGCCGCATTCGCCTCAGCGAGGACCCAATACGGTAGGATTGGTCATGGAGGTGCAACGCAAGCCCGGGATGAAAGACGGTTTGATGTGGTATTGTGAAAAGTGCAACCACTTACTGCACGAGAAGTATTTCTTTTTGGACGACATCGTAAAACAATTGGCAGAAGGCTTTGAGACGTTCTATTCGAGTGCGGATCTTCGTACCTGCAAGCAATGCGGTCATGTGATGGAGCCGCCTAAAAAACTCGCCTGAACACCATTTCCATGCAACCGAGTAACACCAACAAGAAGCTTACGCGCAAAGAGAAACAGGCGGCGCAACAGCAGCAGCCTTCGCGCAAACAACAAGCCCAACAGCAGCTGGAAGGAATCCGATTGCGTCGTTGGTTGGGAATCATCGTAGCAGTCATCGGCATGGTCGCGTATTCGAATACGCTTGGTCATCAGTACGTGCTCGACGACTGGGGTCTTATTCCTGAAAACAAGATCACCCGTAAAGGTTTCGATGGAGTAGGAGAGATATTCAGAACCAGTTACCGTGCCGGGATGGACATTACAGACAACACCCTGTACCGTCCGTTATCAAAGGCCACGTTCGCTGTCGAGTGGGCGTTGTTCCCGAATAATCCGATGCCTGGTCACCTGGTAAACGTGTTCCTTTTCGGAATCACATGTTTTGTCATGTTCATCGCGCTATCTCGGCTATTCAAAGGCCGATTGCTCGAGCCGTTCCTGGCCACACTGTTGTTCGCCGTACACCCCCTTCACACCGAAGTAGTGGCGAACATCAAAAGCCGGGACGAGATCCTTTCTTTCCTTTTCCTGTTGGGCTCGTTGTATTATGTGTTAGGCCATGCCACCTCGGGTCGCCGGGGCGATCTGATAAAGACCGGTCTGTGTTTCTTTCTCGCATTGCTGGCGAAGGAATCAGCCATCACGTGGATCGCAGTACTTCCGCTCGCGCTTTACTTCTTCACGGATGCCACTAGAAAAACATATACCGGCGTAGTTGTAGCGGCCATAATTCCTACTGTATTGTTTTTGATGATCCGCGCCGGTGTTCTCACGGGAGAATCAGGGCCGGCTGTTGTGGTGGACAATTACCTGAACGGAATCCCGGACTTCCTGACCCAGCGCACGTCTGCCATCACGTTGGTCGGCTTGTACGTCTTGAAATGCTTCGTGCCCTATCCGCTGATTTCTGACGGATCGTACAGCCACTTTCCTCCGTATCCCATAGGCGATTGGCATTTTCTTGTCGCGCTGGCTGCGTTCATCGGACTCGGTTATGTCGCGTTCAAGGGCTTCAGAAAAAAAGACCCGATCAGTTTCTCCATCCTCTACTTTGTAATCACACTTTCGATCGTTTCCAATATCGTGGTCTTGATCGGTACCAATTATGCAGAGCGACTGTTGTTTGCACCGTCGATGGGTTGGTGTATCGCCATTGCCGTTTTGATTTCACGGTTGACACGATCACAAAGCACCGACGAGACGTTCCACCTGCCTGATTTTTTCCGCAAGTATTCCAAACCGCTTGCGCTGACCGCCCTTTTCGGCGTTGCGTTCGCCTTTACTACGTTGGGAAGGAACAAGGATTGGTACGACAACTTCACACTTTACAGGGCTGACCTGCCGAAAGTCTCCAAGAGCGCACACATGCGCTTCTATCTTGCCAACCACATCACTTCCGAGGAGTTTCTTTCGGAATACGATGAAGCGAAAAAAGAAGCGTTCAGACAAGAAGCCATTGCACAGTTGGACACCGCTATCAGCATTTATCCTGAATATGCGGACGCGTATCAGCGACGAGCCTTCGTGCTGTTCGACATGGCGAAGCGCGATGCGGCACGTATTGACAGCACACGTTCCGCACAAATCGAGAGTTTGTCCAAAGCGATGTTGGGTCCTCTCTCCAGCTCAAAGGATTCGGCGGAGTTCCAGCGCCAGGCCAATGCGATTGCCAACAAATACGATTCGCTTCGGGCACGTGCATTCACTGCCCGGGCGGAACCTGATTTCTTGATGGCATTGAAATACAATCCGACCCAATCCGTTGCGCACAACAATTACGGTAACCTGCTTTTCGAAACGCGCCGATTCATCGATGCAAAATCCCATTTCGAACAAGCCGTACGTTACAACGGAAGATATGCCCACGCGTATAACAACCTTGCTTCAGTTTACGGTGTTCTGGGAGACGGTGAGCGCCAGGCAGCCGGATCGGATATCGCGAACCGTAGCACGCACCTCAACAATGCCCGGCAGAATTATGAAACGGCACTTGGGTATTTCCGTCAATCCATCCAGCAGGACCCTGAATATTACATGCCCTATTATTTGATGGGTGTTACCTACAGGAATCTGGGCGATGAGAAAACGGCTCAGGAATACATCCGAAAGTCAGAAGAGGTCAAACAGACCAAGCGCTACAATGCTTACAATTGACATCCACACGCACATCCTGCCCGAGCACCTTCCCGACTTCAAAGGGAAGTTCGGCTATGGCGGATTCATCTCGCTCGACCACCACAAGCCGTGCTGCGCACGTATGATGATAGACGATCGTTTTTTCCGCGAGATACAGGATAACTGTTGGGATGCCACTACGCGGATGAAGGAGTGTGATCACCACGGTGTACACGTCCAGGTGCTTTCAACCATTCCGGTGATGTTCAGTTATTGGGCGCAGCCGAAAGACGCATTGGAAGTTTCCCGATACCTGAACGATCATATCGCCGGAATCGTGGAACGCTATCCGACACGATTCGTAGGACTGGGAACGGTTCCGCTACAGGATCCGGATCTCGCCATACAGGAATTGGAGCGATGCATGCGCATCGGGTTGAAAGGCGTACAGATCGGTTCGCACGTGAACGAGTGGAACTTGAATGAACCGGCACTGTTTCCTTTTTTTCAAGCGGCCGAACGACTTGGAGCTTCGGTATTCGTTCATCCTTGGGATATGATGGGGAAGGAGAAGATGAACAAGTATTGGTTGCCATGGCTTGTGGGAATGCCGGCAGAAACTTCGTTGGCGATTTGTTCCATGATTTTCGGGGGCATCTTCGAGCGATTGCCAAAGTTACGCGTAGCCTTTGCACACGGCGGAGGATCCTTTCCTGCGACGTTCGGTCGCATCGAACACGGATTCCATGTCCGCCCGGATCTCGTCGCCATCGACAACAAGGAAAGTCCGCGCAAGTACTTGAAGCAGTTTTATCTCGACTCACTGGTCCACGATCCGGTGATGCTTGATTACCTGGTTCATTTCATGGGGCCGGAGCGCATCGCGCTTGGAACCGATTATCCGTTTCCGCTAGGCGAGCTGTCGCCAGGCAAATTGATCAAGGAGATGCCCTACGACGATGCGATGAAAGCAAGGCTGTTGGGAGGAACTGCATTGGAATGGCTCGGAATGGATGCTAAGGGATTCATCGGCGATTGAACGACCGGATCGCACTACGATGTAGTACTGATCCCACCGTCAGCACGTTGATGGATGGAATTCAGCCGAAATCCTTTTTCTATGAATAGCCGTGTATGAATAGGAATATGGCTGTTCTTGGAAAAAGCAGCTCCAGCATTAGCAGCTATATTTGAATACCCTAATCAAAAAAAACCGATTGCATACAAGACCATCGATAATGGAATTCATTAAAAAGCACAAGAACATACTGTTGATCGTGGTTCTGTTTGCGATTTTATATTCGTTTATATCCTTGGTCAACCATTATTATTTCAGGACATACGCATTGGACCTGGGGTTGTATACGAATGCGCTCTATGACTACATCCATTTACAATGGAACGACAGCAGTGTTTTCAAAATCACAGAGGAGAATCTTTTAGCCGATCACTTTGATTTATACCTGATTCTTTTTTCGCCACTGTCGCTCTTTTTTGGCAGCTATACACTGCTGATAGTCCAAATAGCCGCCATACTCCTTGGCGGGATCGGAGTTTACTTGTTTTTCAAGGAGGTGAAACAGCAGGATGCTGTAGCGCTTTTCGCAGCGACGTATTTCTATGCTTTTTTCGGTGTCTTGGCAGCAGTGTCCTTCGATTATCATAGCAATGTTGTCGCTACCGCGCTCATTCCCTGGCTATTCCTATCGGTAGCCGGAAGGAAAATGTTTAACGCATCCATAGTACTCCTGTTGATCATTGTTTCTAAGGAGAATATCTCCTTATGGCTTGCATTCATTTGTATCGGGTTATCGGTCGAATATCGAAATGACCGATACCGGCGAACGTATCTGGTCTCTGCATCCGTCATCTGCATGCTGGTGTTCGTATTCATCACCTCTTATTTTATGCCCTTTATTTCAAACAACGGTCATTATCCCCATTTCGAATACGGTTATTTAGGAAGCACCGCTTCAGAAGCGTTCGTTCATTTGGTTTCTCATCCGATCGAATCGATAAAAGCCCTTTTCACCAATCATATTGATGACCCCAATGGAAACTATGTGAAAGCCGAACTGCACATACTGCTATTGGTTTCGGGTCTGCCGTTCTTGTCCAAAAAGCCGCACTTCTTTTTGATGCTTTTGCCGATTTATGTGCAAAAACTGTTTCATGATAATTACATCATGTGGGGAATCGATGCCCAGTACAGCGTTGAATTCGCTCCGATAATGGCGATAGGGATTTTCATGGTCATCGCCGAAATAAAAACGGCAAGAACACAGTTGGTTGTTAGTAGTATCGTCCTCCTATTCGTAATCGCATCAACAATCAGAATCATGGACAATACGGCCTGCTTTACGGACAAAGCCCGCATCCGGTTTTATCAAAAAGGCCACTATCAAAAAGACTATGACATAGGAAGCGCCCACGAACAGTTGTCTAAAATACCGAAAGACGCCAAGGTGAGTGCCCTGTCTCCTTTTGTTCCCCACTTGGCGCTTCGTGAAACCATTTATCAGTTTCCGATCATAAAGAATGCCGACTATATTGTTTATTCGAGAAAGGAGAACACGTATCCCTTGTCAAAAGAAGTATTTACACAAAAGGTGGACAGCCTGGAGAAGTCAATCGATTTCGAAGTGCTGTACGACGATGGAATAACCATATTGAAAAGAAAATATCCGATCGTCAACTGAGGAACAAATTGCAAATCATAAACGAAGAAATAATTCATATAAAACAACAAATAATAATGGAGACAAACACGAACAGAGCACAAGCTATATTAACCATCGATTTTCTCATCAGCGCCCGGAAACAATTCGAGCATTATAAGACGCTCGGGGAAAAGACATTCCAACAGCTGCAAGACGACAAGTTGTTCTGGCAATACAATGAAGACAGCAACAGCATCGCAACGATTGTGAAGCACCTGTGGGGCAATATGTTGTCGCGTTGGACGGATTTTCTTACTTCGGATGGTGAAAAAGAAACCCGTAACCGCGATGCCGAATTCGAGAACGACATCAGAGACAAGGACGAGCTATTGAAAAAATGGAATGAAGGCTGGAGTTGCCTCTTCTCGGCGCTTGACTCATTGAGCAACGACGATCTCGACAAGGTAATCTATATCCGCAATCAGGCTCATACGGTCGCAGAAGCCATCAACAGACAGCTGGCACATTATCCTTATCATATAGGACAAATCGTTTTCTTGGGAAAAATGCTTTCTGAAAAGGAGTGGAAATCATTGTCCATTCCTAAAAACCAGTCAACGTCCTATAACGAAAAGATGTTCTCCAATCCGAAACAGTAAAAGTCCTGAGCCGTATTGCTCCAAAGCACATAGCGAAACGTATTAAACGGACCAAGTAAATCGTATCAATCGGATCTTGCCCGCAGCCTATAAGCATTAATCCACACATGAAACGCCTCTGAATACTGCGACATGCTTTTCAATTCATTCGGATTCGCACTCTTTCTGCCTGTGGTATTCGGGCTTTACTGGTTTGTCACCCAAAAGAGTAATTCAAACAGTAATTTCCCGGATGAATCCGACTGTTTCATACCGGATGGGGACCATGTTTCTCAAAAGGGATCCGTCAAAACGAGATTGTATTTTAAAGAGCGATGATAAAGTCACTAGGCGCACTTCTGATTTTCTGTTTTCAAACCCTTCTACTCACCGCCCAAGACCAACAAGCAACGGAAAAGGTGACTGTTGTAGGACGCATGAAAGATGTGATGTGGAAAGGACAGCTCTATGGAAACATAAACTTGGACACCATCATCGACAAGAAACAGCTGTATGGACTGGGTCCGGTTGAGTATTTGACCGGAGAAATCATGATCGTCGATGGAAGATGCTTCGTATCAAAAGTCGAAACCGATACATCCATGCGGGTGGAAGAGACCTTTGCTGTGAAAGCACCCTTTTTCGGATATACGACCATTGATCAATGGAAACCGCAGTCGCTACCCGACAGCGTACAAAGCATCCGCCAATTGGAAGACCATATTCAACGGATTGTTCCGCCGGAGCGTCGCCCCGTCATTTTCAAGCTCACGGGAAAGGTCGAAAACGCAGTCGTGCACGTGGTCAATCTGCCAAGGGGATCAAAGGTCAGCTCGCCTGCCGAAGCGCATCAAGGACAAGTCAATTATCCGGTACAAGACCAAGAAGTCGAAATCGTCGGCTTCTTTTCCACCGAGCATAAGACGATCTTCACCCATCACGAAACGTTCCTGCACATGCACCTGATGACAGATGATCGGAAAAAAATGGGACATTTGGATGAGGCTCAGTTCAAAAAGGGTGCGATGACGTTGTATTTGCCGATTGAATGATCATCAGAATCAGTTCTTAATTTCGGCTATACTCCATTAAACCCAACAGTTCATCCGACATCTTAGAGCAACTTCTAATTTTGAAAAAATGAAAAATCCCCTTTTTGGTCTTCTTTTGCTTTCACTTGGTTCTGCAACCGTCGAGGCACAATCATTCGATCCGATTCTTGCCGGCCAGCTGCAAACCACCATTGACAGCATCAGAACCGCCAACAACTTAAAGGGCATTTCTGCTGCGCTTTTTTATCCGGGAATGGGTATTTGGAAAGGTGTATCTGGTATTTCCCATCCCGGCGTACCCATCGATTCCGACATGGAATTCGGGATTGCCAGCAACACCAAACTATTTACCGGTGTCTTGATATTGAAGTTGGCTGAGAACGGATTGCTCCAATTGGATGATTCGTTGTACGAATATCTTCCTGCTTATACCAACATCGATTCCACTATCACTATCCGTCAACTGCTCAATCATACCAGCGGTCTGGCGGATGTGATCCATGTTCCCGGCTATTCGGATTCCATCCTGAATGATCCAAACCGGATCTATACCGCAGCTGAACTCATTTCGTGGGCAGACACACCTTCGTTTGCTCCGGGTACCAGTTGGGAATACTGCAATACCAATTACCTGCTGGCTGGAATGATTGCAGAAAATGTGACCGGCCAAAGTTATGGACGTTTACTGCGCGATAGCATCCTTACGCCGCTTCAACTCGACAGCACGTTTCTGGACGTGTACGACAGCATCCTTTACGCAACAGCCGATCCTTGGCAGAACAACTTCAATAACGTGAACATACCGCGTATATCCTTGAACAGTGCTGCGGGAGCTGCGGGAGGTATGTATTCCACTTCCGGAGAAATGATTCAATGGTATCACGCATTGATGAGCGGCGCAGTGTTGAATAGTGCATCCATGAATGAGATGACGACGTTCGTAGGATCAGGCAGTTATGGAATCGGATTAAGCGAAGCGACTGTTTCCGGAAGGACGGTCTGGCAGCATGGCGGCGCGATTTGGGGAGGTTATAATTCATCCATGATCTATGATACGGCCACAGGAATCGTGGTGTGCGTACTCATCAACCAGTTTCCCGCACAGGCGTATCAGGTTTCCATTCAATTGCTTTTGACGGCGGTTAATACGCCCACCACTATCGGTCAAATCAGAGAAGAGGAAAATCGTCCGATAGTTTTCCCTTCTCCAATCAACGACTTTTTACAGGTCAATTTGCCCGACCACAGTAAGCTACGAATCCAGCTTCTCGACCTTTCAGGACATCTTGTCAAGGAGTCTTTTGAAACCGCTTTTTCGGTAGCCGAGCTGGCTTCCGGACTTTATTTCATGACCATTACGACTGAAAAGGGCATGTATTCCTCCAAGATCGTAAAACAGTAGAGTAAGGATTCCTTCATTTGACGGTTTGTCTTCCATAGTGACATTGAATTCCAAGGGGGAATCATTATCTTTAGGGAAATCCCCGATATGAAAAGACCGTCTTTTCTGTCCATACTTATTTTTTGTGCCACCTTTTGTTACGGACAGGATGGAATGCCTGATGCTTCATTCGGGACGGGCGGTGTTTACGCTCATCAGTATGATTATTACGGGAGAGCGCTTGCGTTCCAGATTTCGGGAAATATCGTCACGTGTTCGGATGAGAT
The DNA here is from genome assembly GCA_046075925.1 of Bacteroidota bacterium. Classification (GTDB taxonomy): domain Bacteria; phylum Bacteroidota; class Bacteroidia; order AKYH767-A; family 2013-40CM-41-45; genus Pollutiaquabacter. The sequence continues at coordinate 10,926 of JBJTRB010000179.1, forward strand.
GATCGGAAGCAATTCCTGTATCACCAGATATCTTCCTAACGGTTCGCTCGATCCGACATTCGGTACAAACGGATTCCGGTCGGTACAATACGGCACGGAAAATACACAGTCGTTGGATATCAGCGTCGATGTACAGAACAACATATGGGTAGCAGGTTATAAGTCAGGCACCGGCAAGTATGGAATATTGACCAAGCTGAACGGCAGTACAGGTACATTCAACAGCGGTTTCGGTACGGGCGGGCAACGCGTATACAACACCGGTTCGCAGGCCTGGGAATTCAGGAGCATATACACGGAGCCACCAGGCACTTTCAATCCCGATCAGAAAACATTGATAGCCGGTACCGCCTCTGAAATCTATTTGGACAGCAACGGACTTGCTGCATCGCATGTGCGTGGGCTGGTCGGACGTGTAACGATGGACGGAACGCCCGACATCACCTTCGGGCAAAACGGTTTTGTGCTTCTGGATCCTTTTTATTCAAACGGACAATTGGAGTTTTACGATATCCTACCCGACAATCACGGAAGGATCCTCGCCTGCGGGTATGAGATGCGTACATTCGGAACACAACCTGCCGTCACTTTCACTTGCTATGCAGTAGCGGTTCGCTTTCTTTCCGATGGTACGCTGGATACTACGTTCGCAAACAACGGAAAGTTTTATTATTCTCCCTATCCCGATGCATTGGAGTACACAAAGAACATCCATATAGGATTGAATGATGAGATCGTCATCACCGGGCTGCACGGGTACCAGGGGGCGTTCGAGTTTCTGGCAATAAAGCTGCTGGACGACGGCAGCTTCGACACGAATTTCAATTCGACCGGAGTCAGACAGATCAGTTATTACAGCCACCCAACGACGGTAGGCGGTAACGGATCCGCATTGCAAGACGACGGTAAAATACTCCTCGGAGGTGCAGTGGGATTCGGAATCGACACCGTTTATTTTTCGGCTTGCCGACTGCAGTCGGACGGCTCGCTCGATTCCGCATTCGGCAATGCGTCTCCTGGATTTTCGCTGGTAGTCGCCAATAACTACGTCTCAGGCGTAGCAATGAACCTGTACCTTACACCCAGTTACGTAAACGGGTTGACGGGCACGCAGGGAAAAATAGTGATGGTGGGCAAAGCGAGCATCTGTGCTAACGGCGTTTGTCAGCCACCGCATATCACATTGGTGCGGCTGAACAATGCCCTTGCGTTTACTTCCCATTTGGATGAATCGGAGGCAACTACTGCTTTGGAGTTCGGCCCTAATCCGTTTTTCGATCACTTGAACCTGCTGCACCTGGAAGATTTTATCGGCGGAAACTATTCGCTGATCAATTTGCTGGGCCAGGAAGTACTGAGTGGAAACATCAGAGAGGATCGGCTCACGGTTGAAGCGAAGACAGTTCCTCCGGGCAACTATTTCTTATCGGTTAGTAACGGCCGGAACCGATTCAGCATGCTCGTCAGCAAGCAATGATGAATTGAAGCAGGGCAATTGTAATTTATGGGAAAGAGGAGAGTCAGCAAAATGACTGCCTCAAGGAATCACCAATCCGACTTTCCACCACCTGCCGGGATGGTGAACACCCTGGAGATATTGAAGCCGAGGTGGATGCCTTTGTCGGTCCAGCTATCGGTGGTGCGTACCAGGTATTGATTTTCGGCGATACCGAATGAATTGGTCAGGTGCACCTGGAATACGTGTCCGCCTGTTTCCAGTTCGTAACCGATGCCGAAGCTGTTATAGTATTTGGTATCGAGTGTGTAATCGTTGGGGTAGCGCCAACCGTATTCGAGCGTGATAGCGGAGCGCTTGCTGAACTTGATGCGGGTTGCAGCGGCAACTCCGTACATGTCGTTCTTGTCGGTGATGCTGTTCACGATATTGTAGTGAACGAAGAACGGAGCAAGTTGGAATGAAAAGGACGGCGTGAACTTTTTGGCGACGATGATTTGGTTGACAAACGAAAAGCGATCGATCGGGTAGTGGAAGGGATCCAATGGACCGCCGGAGGTTTTAAGACCGTTCCGATAAGCACCACTGAAAAGCGTGATGCTTATCGGCGTCTTGTTGTCGACCGTTTGACGCAGCAATCGCACTTTCAGGTAGCCGTCGACCATTTTTTCGACTGAACTACGGCCTATTCCAACCATGATCCGTCCGTCGTAGCTGTAGTCGAGGCCGAGACGGATGCTGGCAGGACCGTCGATTCCCCATGCGTTGTAAGCCCCGCTGCTGATCGGCCCGAAGCGGTGAGAGATGCGAAAGTCCAACGTCTTGGGCCCAACGGTCTCGACCGTTTGGAAGTTGATCAGTCGCGTCGACTTGAATGTAGCGCTGGCGTATTCCTTTTTTTCAGGCGCGCCGCCGATTTCACTCATCAGGTCTTGTGAGTTGGCAGCATAAAGAAGTGTAAAAAAGGAAAGTGTAAGGATCAGGTACCGGTGCATGGCGATCAATTATTAGGGTATCCGTTGTCGATCCATTTGCGGATCTTCAGGATGCTGCAAGATTCGATTTTCGGCTGACTCAGTGGCATCCATTTGGAGGAGGGAACGGTACTGTCGTGCTCGATACGGGCGAGGAAGCGGGCGGCGCCTGCAGCGGTATCTTCGTTGCCATCGTCATAAAAAACTTCAATGACTCCGTTATAGTCGACCAGACTACCATTGGCACCGGTATTGTAAGGGTCATTGTTGGACGAACTATGACAAGAGGAATTGTCCGTTCCACAGCGGCTGGTGAGGATAGGCTGAATATCGTTTTGAAACGACATCGTTCCGCTGGTATCGCACGGCTTTAGCAGCTCTGCTGCGTTGAGTTCCTCGAAGTTGTCGTAGTAGCATCCTGACAACGCTGATGCAAGGACGAAGAAGGGGGCAATTATTTTTTTCATGTGGATCAGTTGTTCTTGGCGCCTTGTTCTATCCAAATATACAACCTTTGGATGTCAGCATCGGCAAGCGGGCCTGATGGAGGCATCAGTCGATCCGAACGGTTAGCCACCACTTTATAAAGTTCGCTACCTCGCGCGTTTCCTGGTTTTACACGACTGGCCACATCATCGTAACTGTCGAGCGGAAATACGGACTCGCCGGAATGACTATGGCAGCCACTCATGGTGCAATTGCCCGAAAGGATCGGCTGAATATCGTCTCGGAAACTCAGCTCCGGAGCAGAGGCCAGATCCGGATCGGACTGGCATCCGGCAAGGACACTTAAGCCGCAGAATAATGAGATGATCAACAGTTTGATAAATGGAATACCTTTCATGCAGCGCGTGAACGCGTGAATAAAAAACGATTAGAGGATGACGATACGGCGCGTTCCGAAGGCTTCGCCGTTGCGTATGGTCAGCAGGTAAGTGCCTGCGGGAAGTTCATCCATCGATGACCAGGAGAGCGATGCAGACTTTTCACGAACAACAGACATCTCCTCGGTGCGGATTACCTTTCCGCTCAGATCATACAAGGTTACCGCAGCATCGCCTGAAGAAACGGGGGTAAATTCGACATTCAGTCGGTCAGCAACCGGGTTCGGGAATGCATTAAAAGTGTTGATGGAAATGTTTTCGCTGATTCCAGTGGTACTTACGGGATTCACGACCATGCTTCCGCTGTATACATAATCTCCTGCCGTGCTAGCACTTGCATTGGCTGCAATTCCACAATAATAGAATGTAACCGTTCCTGATGCGGGAGCCGTCCAATTGAAAGTGAATAGCATCGAGTCGGCACTGATGCCGCCGTTGAATGTATGCACCACGCTTCTTCTTGATGTCGTGCCGATGGTTACGCTTTTAGTTGTGGTCTTGTTTGTTGTCATGGTAAAGGTTCCAGCATTCGTATTGGTGCTGGTCAGCGCCTCGAGCCCCATGCCGAACAGGGAACGACCAGGAAATGCCACTTTGAAAACGAGCGTGTAGACTTGACCGGGAACATATTGATTATTGACCATTCCTGTTCTTAGCTGGATGCTTCCTGTACCACTATTGATGGCGTAAGTGCTATGGCATTCCGTGCAACGGTTTTCGCCGGAAGAGCCGACTTTACCTGCAATGCCGTTGTCGCTCATGACCCCGGAGGCCAGGACGATCAATAAACCAATGGGAAGCAAGAAGAAGAGTAACTTTCTAATCATAGAGATTAAGAATTAATAGGATTTGAGTGTGGATTAATACGGCCGAAATTAATTAAAGATTCTGTGGGTATTCTGAAAATACGACCAACCCTGTTAATTCGGATACTTATATTCAGGGACTTCCCTAACTTTAAGGCGTAACGTGGGCTTGTCCTGTTACAGGAAAATCAAATTACATGACTATTCTGATAGTTGAAGACGAAAAAGCGTTGCTGCAATCCATCGTCGATTACCTGACCGGCATCGGCATGCATTGCGACAAGGCGGAGAATCTTGAACAGGCGCTGGATGCCATCAGTAAAAAAGAATTCGATTGCATCGCACTCGATATCGGATTGCCGGACGGCAGCGGCTTCAAAGTGATCGAAGCCATGCAGAAGAAAGAGCATCAAACGGGAATCGTCATCATTTCGGCGCGTAATTCGTTGGACGACCGTCTGACCGGTCTCAACATCGGCGCAGACGATTACATCACCAAGCCCTTTCACATGCCGGAGCTGGTGGCCAGGATCAAATCGGTTGCGAGGAGGCGTTCTTTCCAGGAGAGAAAGGAGATCGTTTTCAACGAGCTCCGACTGGTTCCTGATGAGATGATCATGTACATCGGTGATCGGATGCTTACGCTGACCAAAAAGGAGCACGAGCTGATGATGTACATGATCAACAATCCGAACCGTGTGCTCACCAAAGAAGCCATCGCAGAG